>JAYUVA010000054.1:0-4515 GCA_043754375.1 Candidatus Kuenenia sp.
CTGAGCCGGTCTCTAAACCAGCTGGCTCAAAGGACTCCCGCACCGAAACGTCAGGGACAATGAGTCTGATCAGGGGGTCGTCGGCGTCGCACAGGAAAAGTCGTTCTTCAACATCGGCGAAGTATCGCGGAGGCATGATGGAATTCAGCCGAGAGCGCATTTCGGAAATCAGTGCAGCATGAACCCCTGGCCACAACTCAGGAGCTTCCATCCAGGGATTCATGCCTGGAAACGGCGACGGCATAGCGACCTCTCCGGAGTTAAGTAGTCCCGTTTGATTGTATCGCTGAACAGCTCCGGATTCGACACGGAACTGGGAAACTCTGCTCGCCGGGTAACGAATCGCATTGTACCGGCAGGCTGACGCATGCCGCTCGCCGGGATTACGTCTCGGCAAAAATCGATGCGCGCAGATATTCGCGATTCAGTCTGGCGATATGAGCTACGGAAACCTCTGCGGGACAGGCGGCTTCGCATTCGGAGGTGTTGGTGCAGGAACCGAAACCTTCTTTGTCCATCTGCGCCACCATGTTGATGACGCGGGCACTGCGTTCGGGATGACCCTGGGGCAGGATCGCGAGTTGCGACACTTTCGCGGACACGAACAGCATCGCCGATGCGTTCTTGCAGGCTGCGACGCAGGCTCCGCAGCCGATGCAGGCGGCGCCGTCCATCGCGACTTCCTGCCGCAAACCAGGGACCGGAATCGCGTTGCCATCCGGAGCGTTGCCGGTGCTGACCGAAACGAAGCCGCCCACCGATATGATGCGATCAAACGCCGAACGATCGACGACCAGATCGCGAAGCACCGGGAACGCGGCGGCCCGCCATGGTTCGATCGTGACCGTATCGCCGTCGTTGAATCGACGCATGTGCAATTGACAAGTGGTCGTCGCGTTATCCGGGCCGTGAGCCTGTCCGTTGATCATCAGACTGCACATGCCGCAAATGCCTTCGCGGCAGTCGTGATCAAATGCGACAGGTTCTTCCTTCTGAGCGATCAATTGCTCATTCAGCACGTCGAGCATTTCGAGGAACGACATGTGTGTGCTGACGCCGTTGAGACGATACGTTTTGAAACCGCCTTTGTCGTTTGGACCTGCCTGACGCCAGACGCGGAGATTCAAATTCAACAAATCAGTGCTCATGGTTATTTGTAACTCCGGGTCGAAGGCTTGACGGTCTCGAACACCAGCGGTTCCTTGTGTAAAATCGGCTCGGCACCACTACTCTGGAATTCCCATGCGGCCACGTACGAATAGTCCGCATCGTTGCGAGCAGCTTCACCTTCAGATGTCTGATATTCCTCACGGAAATGACCGCCGCACGATTCCTCACGGTTCAGCGCATCGATCGCGAGTAGTTCAGCGAATTCCATGAAGTCGGCGACGCGACCAGCTTTCTCGAGACTCTGATTAAGCGTCGCGCCCGAACCGAGGACACGGACGTCCTTCCAGTACTGCTCACGCAATTCGCGAATCTGGCCAATCACCTGTTCCAGGCCGCTGCGGTTACGAGCCATCCCGCACTTCTCCCACATCAGGAGTCCGAGTTCGCGATGGAACGAATCGACGGAACGTTTCCCCTGCACACCCAGGAGTTTCGTGATGCGGTCTTCGGCATCTTTCCTGGCCTGCAGACATGCGGGATGATTTTCCGGAACCTTTTCCAGCTTCGTCGTCGCCAGATGGTCGCCGATGGTATACGGAATCACAAAATAGCCGTCCGACAGCCCCTGCATCAGGGCGCTGGCACCAAGGCGATTGGCACCGTGGTCGGAAAAGTTCGCTTCACCCAGTACGTACAGCCCTTTGACGTTGCTCATCAGGTTGTAATCGACCCAAAGCCCGCCCATCGTATAATGGACAGCCGGAAATATTCGCATTGGCTGCTTGTACGGGTCTTCGGCCGTAATCTTGTTGTACATGTGAAACAGGTTGCCGTACTTTTTACGGACCACGTCTTCACCATCCCGCTGGATGGCATCGCGAAAGTCCAGGAATACGGACAGTCCAGTTTCCCCAACGCCATGCCCAGCATCGCAGCGTTCCTTTGCCGCGCGTGACGAAATGTCGCGTGGAGCCAGATTGCCGTACGAGGGGTAACGGCGTTCCAGATAGTAGTCGCGTTCGGTATCCGGAATCTGATCCGGTGCTCGCTTGTCGCCTTTGTTCGCAGGCACCCAGACACGTCCATCGTTGCGCAGACTTTCGCTCATCAGCGTCAGCTTGGATTGATAATCTCCGGTGACCGGGATACACGTCGGATGAATCTGCGTGTAGCAGGGATTTGCGAAGAGGGCACCTTTCCGAGCGCATCGCCATGCTGCCGTGACATTGGAGCCTTTCGCCATCGTCGAAAGATAGTAAACGTTACCGTAACCGCCAGTCGCAAGAACGACAGCATCGGCGGTGTGGATTTCCAGTTGCCCCGTCGCCAGGTTGCGTACCACGATGCCACGCGCCAGGCCATCGACAATGACCAGTTCCAGCATTTCGCGACGGGCGAACAGTTTGACCTTGCCGGTGGAGACCTGTCGCATCATCGCCTGATAGGCACCGAGCAACAGTTGCTGTCCGGTTTGGCCTCGGCAATAAAACGTCCGTGAAACCTGAGCTCCGCCGAAGGAGCGGTTGGCCAAAGTTCCACCGTACTCGCGTGCGAAGGGAACACCCTGAGCCACGCACTGATCGATGATATTGTTCGACACCTGAGCGAGTCGATGCACGTTCGCTTCGCGGGCTCGATAATCGCCACCTTTCAGCGTGTCGTAAAACAGACGCCAGACACTGTCGCCATCGTTCTGGTAATTCTTGGCGGCATTGATTCCGCCCTGGGCCGCAATACTGTGGGCTCGTCGAGGGCTGTCCTGAAAACAGAACGACTTGACGTTGTAACCCAGTTCGCCCAACGAAGCCGCAGCCGCTCCCCCAGCCAGTCCGGTACCAACCACAATCACGCTGAATTTGCGTTTATTGGCAGGATTGACCAGCTTCATGTCGAAAATATGTTTGTCCCACTTCTGTTGCAGCGGACCATCGGGAACTCGCGAGTTCAGTGTGTCACTAGCCACGCGAACCATCGGAAGACCTCAGAATTTCTTTTGAAACCCGGCAGACTGGCACGCAGCCCGGCGGAGTCCGTGAGCCGCAACGCGGCATGATGTGAAAGCCTGGGGCATCGCCCCAGGAACCAAAAAATCAGTACGACAGGAGCCCTGAAAGGGCGCGATGCGAATGCATAAACATTTCGCTGTTTTGTCTGCCACAAGCACGACTGACATGTCCTTGAGAATTAACTCATCGGCAACACATTACTGGATTTCACCAAATCTAACCTTTAGACGCCATTGCCCACACCACCAGGCTGATGAACCCCGCCGTAACTCCCCAGGCAAACAGAATTCCACCGATTTTGAAGAGCACGTTCCAGCGTTTGTGACTGATCCCCAGCGTCTGCAATGCACTGCGAACTCCGTGTGACAAATGGATACCCAAAGCCACAAGACCGGTGACGTAGATCACCGCATTCAGAGGCGTTGAAAGGACGGCCCTGACGGTCAGAAATTCATTGTCAATCACATTCTCTGCATTCGTCGCAGCAGAATAATTGACGCCTGGGTTTGCCTTGAGCTTCATGTCCAGAATATGCGTTGCAAGAAACGCAAGTATCAGCAATCCGGTCAGCATCATCCAGTTCGAAGCTCCGCCATTTGGCAGAATAAACATACCCTGCTTGGTTTCCTTCATGGCGTATTCCTTGCGGCGCGCAACCTTGTTCATGGCGGCCGTGGAAATTGCGAGACCAATATGCAGCGCGAAGGTGGCAAAGAGTCCGACTTCTGCCACTGCCAGGATCGGTCCCAGGCTGTGCAGCGCATGCGCGTAGTCGTTGAATGCCTGTTCACCTGCGTACAACTTCAGATTGCCGCCCAGATGGGCGACAAGAAATCCGCAGAGCGAGAGCCCTGTGATCGCCATGAGGATTTTCTGCCCCACAGTTGTGGACAGAACTTTCACGAATGGCCCCAGACCAGGAACCTTCGCGAGCAATTGAGCCGGTAGACTCAGAATTCGAAGCAGAGCGTTCAAGAGTCCCGCTCCTCCCCGTAAAAGCGGTAGAATGAATGTACGTCCAGCCGGGAAATTGTCTTGGATTTTGCGATACCAAACCATTCGCCCGGCGGATTATAGAACCACACCGCCGAACTGCAACGCGGTCGAAAAAGCGATCCTTAGGCTGAGATTCCCGCCGTTTGCACATTCATGTCCTGGCCTGCATTGCGCACCGGGTAGGCCGAACCACGGCCGCCATGCAGGCTGAATTTCGCGGGGAGAGTCGTTTTGTTGAAATGGCCCGCTGAGTTGTTGAGAATCTGCCCTGCAATTATGAGCGAGAATGCCACCTGGGATCCAGGATCAGACTTCCGTTGTACGGCCATGCGACCTCACCTTTCTGGAATCTGACACCCCGACAGGTGGTGTTGTTTTCCAGCCACGAAAAGGCGCAAGAGAC
>JAYUVA010000055.1:0-2637 GCA_043754375.1 Candidatus Kuenenia sp.
CCTCCGGCTCGGCGGTAAACAAAGATGCGAAATCGGGGACTAAATCAACACCCCGCTAGCGCCCAACGGCTGATAAAATCAATACCCCGCTAGCGCTGTCACGCTTATGGCACACGCATCAGCTTGAGTTCATCGAACCACAAATCGTCATTGGGGACATCCAGCCGAAGTTCCTGAAAGACTCCTTTGTTGTCCGGCACAAACTGCATCGTGCCCTCAGCAAACCAGGCAAATTCCTTACGCCAGTGAATGACCCATGTGTCGTAATGCAGATGCGTCAGATCGGCGACCAGTTCAGAGTTGGGCTCAAGTCGCAGCACCAGTTTGTCGTCTTCCAGACACACTGTTGCATCGCCGTAGAGCGGACAGCGATAGGTTCCGACACACGCCTGTTTGTCACGACTCGGCTGCGTTCCCTCCGCTTTCGGCATCGTGGCGTCTTTGATGCGCTGGTAGAAAGCCGCTCGGTCCCTGCGATCTCGTTCCAGTCCCTGAGTCAGCCAGTCTGTTTTTTCGCCCTCCAGGAATTCGTCCATGATTGTATTCGCCAGTGCTGGCGAAATTCCCGTCATACTGTTCGTCAGGACCACGACTCCGAGATTCTCTTCCGGCACCAGCAGCACGTGCGAATACATCCCGTCGTAACCACCGCCGTGTGAAACCGTCATGCGGCCTTTGTAATCGGAAAGACTCCAGCCCAGTCCGTAGGCTTTAAAATGCGTGGTGGGCGAACGCTTCTGAGCCGATTCACTGAACGGCAGGATTGTGTGCGGAGTCCACATTTTGCGTGAGGACGCATCGGAGAACAGGCGATGATCGTCATCAATTTTTCCGTGATCCAGCAGGACTCGCAGCCATTTTGCCATGTCGTTCGCACTGGAAATGATTCCGCCTGCCGCAGCCATTGTGTCCCAGTTGTACCACGGAATCGGCGTGACGTTTTCCAGCGTCGGCTTGTGAGGGCTCGCGACGTTACAAAGTGCATCCAGGGACTTCACGGATGTTACCGTTCTGGTCATTCCCACCGGATTCAGGATTCGTTCCTGAATGAATTCAGCCCACGGCTTTCCGCCGGAATGACGGATGACTTCACCGGCGGCGAGGAACATGAGGTTCGAATAACCATACGTGGATCGGAAGCGCCCTTTGGCCGGGAGATGTCTTGTGCGTCGCAACACTTCCTCAGGCGTATAAGGTGTCCCCCACCAGAGCAGATCACCGCTGAACGTTCCCAGGCCACTGCGATGGCAGAGCAGATCATCAATCCGAAGTTCGGCGGATACGTACGGATCGTAAAGCTGCAGCCACGGAAGATACTGCTGCACCGGATCGTCCCAGCGAACTTTGCCTTCTTCTTCAAGCATCGCAATTGCCGCAGCAGTGAAAGCCTTGGTATTTGATGCGATGGCAAAGACGGTGTCTCCATCCACCGCGTCCGGCTTCCCGATTTCACGCACGCCGAATCCGCTGGCGAGCAACACATGCCCGTCTTTCACGATCGCGACCGAAAGCCCCGGCACGTTCCAATCGACTCGAGCCTGCTCAATCACTCCACCGAGCTGCGCAGGATCTAGCCGCACCGTTGTCTGGCCAGCCCCGACTCCACACCAAAGCAACGCCGTAACGATCATCAGAAGTCTGGAAAACATCAACAAGGTCCCTTAACACAGGTTGCGAGGAGCGGTCTGCTTTTCCGCGCGAAGCATGATAATCAAACCACCGTCGCATTACACCGAAACTACAGTCGCAGTCCATCATTCGATCAGGAAGTCATAAGTCTCACCTTCTTTCCGGCTTCAGAAAGTGCTCAAAGAACAAATAGATCTGTTCGTTCGACTCGACAGTCGGGTCATGCGCAGGACGATTGGTCATACCAACGCGGTGCGTTACGCCAAGTAACTGGTTCACGGCGATTGAATGATTCAACGGTATCCATCGCGCCGGGAAGTCTTCAGAACCTCCTGAGACCAGGAAGGGTCGCGGGGCCATCAATGCGTGCAACTCGTGAAGATCAAGTCCCTGCTGGATCAACTGAGCATAAGGACCTGTGCGTGGGTTTTCCGCTGTGATCAACCCCGGCGTGCGCTTCGGCCCTTCGCCGAGACCGAGGTACCACGGCTCCCAATAGTTCACACTACCCCGCGCCTCGTCAAACACGATCCCTGGGTCCGACCATGCGGCACAGGCGAACTTGTCATACAGACATGAACCGAACATGGCCCATTTGCCACCATACGAATGACCGACGATCCCGATCCGCAGTGGGTCCACTTCCGGCTGTGTGGCCAGCGCGTTGCAGCAATTCGCCGCGACGTATCCCAGGTACGACAACGGCTGCAATTGCGTCCCCGCCGTGTCGGGCTGCCGTGCATCGCCGCCGGGTGAGCCGACGGCAATCGTCACAAATCCGCGCCGGGCCAGTTGCAGAGCAAAATCACGCAATTCACCCTTGGCGCCGATGCTCGTCTCAGGCTCATAATAGGGTACAACCACGGCGGGAAACGGCCCCGGTCCGTCGGGGACAAGCAGGTATCCGTCAAGCATTTGCCTCTGTGCAACTTGCACACGAATGCGATGCTGCGTGAAGTTGTCTCGTCGCGTCGATTCCAGTCGTTCGAGAACAGGCCGTTCGATCAG
>JAYUVA010000056.1:0-3222 GCA_043754375.1 Candidatus Kuenenia sp.
ACGTGCCGCCACAACTTCCTGGCAGGCACAATCAACTCAACATCGCTGCCGCAGCATGTGCCGCATGGCTTGCGGGAGCCAACCCCACACAATTTTCAGCTGCCCTGCAGACATTTCGGCCTTTGCCGCATCGCCTGCAACTTGTTGCAGAGCGTGCCGGTCGGCAGTTCTGGAACGATTCCATTGCCACAACGCCGGAATCCGCGACGATGGCGCTGCACGTTTTTTCTGGCCGCATTATTCTGTTGGCGGGTGGATATGACAAAGGCCAGGATCTTGCCGCCTTTGCGGCAGAGATCAAGTCGCGAGTCGCCGCTGTGGTCCTCATGGGTCAGACAGCACCCAATCTTCATCAATTCCTGACGAGCGAACCGGGTGAGCTACAAATCAGAATTGCAACGGACTTTCGAGAGGCATTTCTGAGTGCGGTTGCGTTCAGCCGGCGAGGCGATATCGTTCTGCTTTCTCCTGGCTGTGCAAGCTACGGATGGTTTCAGGATTTTCGGGAACGCGGGGACCTTTTCTCCGCTCTGGCAAGGGATTGGAGCCCGGACACATGACTCAACGATTGTTCAACATCAGAACACACATCGCATTGCTGTGCATTCTGACGTGCGTCGGATGCGGTAAACCCGAACAGCAATCAAAACTAACTGCCGCCGAACAGGCGCGTCGCGCGACGGAGAACGATACGACGACCCTGCGTGCTGACCCCAAGGCTCTCCGCCAGCAATTGGGTACCAATGAGATGGCCACGTTTCTGGTTGAAGGAAACGACGTCGTTGAAGCAAATCTGTTTCGTTCCGGGCTGAGGTCTGTCGAACCTCTCAAAGGGCTTCCTCTGCGAGTTCTGGATCTTGGCTTCACTTACGTTTCAGATCTGTCACCGCTGATCGGCATGCCACTCGAAAGCCTGGTCATCGAAAACACCATCGTCTCAGATCTGTCGCCACTGAAAGGAATGCCTTTGAAAGTCCTGAAAATCCAGAACACCAAAGTCACCGATTTCGGTTTTCTGGAAGGCATGAAGCTGACCCACTTCAACGTGCTCAATCTGCCGTTCAGTGATCTGGACGCCGTTCGGGACATGCCCCTGAATACGCTGTGGCTGACCGGTTCAAAAGTCAACGATCTATCGGCGTTGTCGGGTTCGGGAATTGTGAGTCTGGACATTGAACGCACCGAGGTCAGTGATCTCGCTCCGCTGGCAACAACGTCGGGTCTGAAGCGGCTGAATATCGCGGCGACGTCAGTCACAGATTTGAGTCCACTGGCAAGTCTGAGCCTCGAGCGAATCGTACTATCGCCGGAACGAATTCGCACCGGAATCGAAGCGATTCGCAATATGGAAAGCCTTGTCTATATTCAAACATCGGTTGATCAAAATCAGGCAGCCGACGAATTCTGGAAACGGTATGATCTCGGAATCTGGGATGATTCCAGACAGTCATCCACAACCGCACCCGAATCTGCAGAAGAAACACCCGCGTCCAGTGAAGCACCATCCAGCGGCCCTGAAATCACGTCACCGTGATGTCTCCGAGGAAATTGTGAGTCAGCAAGTCGTCAGACAAATCATTGACAACATTGAATCAGCGGTGCTTGGCAAATCTGCCATTGTGCGCTTGTCCGTGGTCACACTCCTGGCAGGTGGCCACATTCTGCTGGAAGATGCTCCGGGACTAGGGAAAACATCGCTTGCCCGTGCTCTGGCGAAAACGCTGGGCTGCGGATTCACGCGAATGCAGTTCACACCGGACCTGCTGCCCAGCGATATTCTGGGGGGCAACGTCTACCGACCGGGGACCGGTGAGTTTGAATTCCGCGCCGGCCCGATTTTCACGAACGTGCTTCTCGCGGACGAAATCAATCGTACAACCCCCAGAACACAAAGTGCGCTGTTGGAAGCGATGAGCGAACGGCAGGTGTCGATCGAAGGCACGACCCACAAGCTTCCCGATCCGTTTCTCGTCATCGCCACGCAGAATCCGTTTGAATTCGAAGGGACCTATCCGCTGCCGGAAAATCAACTTGACAGATTTATGATGTGCCTGAGCGTTGGTTATCCCGATCGAAAATCGGAACTGGAAATCCTGAATCGACATCGTGACGGTCAACCCGTCGATGCGCTGACCGCCGCCACCTCGGCGACTCAGGTGCAGGATCTGCAGCGCCGTGTTCAGATGGTGAATGTCGATAAATCGCTCGCCGAGTACATCCTGGAGATCATCGGACGCACGCGGGCTAACAGTGAACTGGCGCTTGGCGTGAGTACTCGAGGCGCGCTGACGTGGTATCGTGCCGCCCAGGCAATGGCGCTGATTTCGGAACGCAACTTTGTCATTCCCGATGATATCAAAGAGACCGCACTACCTGTGCTCGCACATCGCGTTGTGTGCCGAGGTGCGTTGCGGGAAGGTCATCGCCAGCATGCGTCCCGGATCCTGCGGATGATCATCGACAGCGTTGCGGTGCCATCTTGACAATTGCTCAGACAAAATCTGAGTTCATACAGACCGCCGTCATCATCGTCGATCACGGCTCGCGGCGGACGGAAAGCAACGAGATGCTGCATCGAGCCACGTCACGCTTTGCCGCTGATTCGAAGTATGAAATTGTTGAACCCGCTCACATGGAACTGGCAGAACCCTCGATCGCCACCGCCTTCGAGCGCTGCGTCCGGCGTGGTGCGAGGCGGGTCATCGTATTTCCCTATTTCCTGTCACCCGGTCGGCACTGGTCCGAAGATATTCCCGCGCTCGTGGCTCAAGCTGCTCAGAATTACTCTCACGTCGAATGGCTGGTCACAGCCCCGTTCGGACTGCATCCTGACATGAACGCAATCATCGCGGACCGTATCGAACGCTGCCTTCAAAACGCATTTGCGATCCACGAACATCAATCCCCACTGCATTGCGACATCTGCCAGGGCACTTCAGGCTGTCAGTTCAAATCTCACACTTCAACCGTATCCGGATTCAGTAATCTGAGCGGAGACGGAACCTGACACGAACGACACCATTCTCACCTTCCGGGAGAATGCATGTCGAGCAAGGCCACCGCCGCTCACATGTGGTGCGGCAACGACAGCAGTTTTGCCGCTTCCACCGCAAAGTACGTCAAAATGCCATCAGCGCCCGCGCGTTTGAAGCAGAGCAGACTTTCGAGAATTGCCGCGTCGCGGTTCAGCCAACCGTTGTTCGCGGCAGCAGAAAGCATGGC
>JAYUVA010000057.1:0-4226 GCA_043754375.1 Candidatus Kuenenia sp.
AAAAAATCTCCGTACACAGTGTGAACGACATGTCTCAACTCTCATAATGGCTGGTTTTGAAGCGCCTTTCGGTGGCTGGTTTTAAGCGCCCACTGACAAGCAGCTTTATCCGCATTGAAACATGGAAGGAATCCGCAAGTTCTTTCGACGCGCTGACGATTCGGACGATTACTATGAATTCCACTTTGATTGACTATTGCCGTCAAAATATAATTGGCAGGCCGAGTACGGGCAAAAGGGATGGAGCCTCGGTATTCGGGAAATATAACACTTCCCCTTTACAATCTGGCTCAACTCCTGGTTCTCGTTTGCAGGCATCACAATGGGTCGCTGGCACGCCCCAACGAAACTTGTAATCATAACTCCCAGTGCAGCCTCTGAGTCGGCGAATCTTTGGGCAATTATTCATCCACTGATCAATCAGTTTCTGCCGACTGGCTATATTTGCAGGTGTTCCCCCCAAGAATACGCTACAACCATAAAACTTAATTGTGGCTCCTTCGCAAAGCGATTTGCAGAGCTTCTTGATGTCGTCGGCAGTTGGTGAAGTGTAGCTCCCTAACGTTTGATTTCCGCAATTGCCATGATCAAACAGCGATAATTCGCTAACGCATGCACATCCCTTAATCCCGTTTAGAGCATCGCCTATTCCCGGAGTATTATTTACATCAATCGCATAACCAGGATCTGCTATGTTCATTGCAGCACACCTGAAGTGGTTCTTATCTGCGGTGTCTAAAGGCCCCGTGTCACTTCCATCGTACAAGCTAACCTTGCACAACCCGAACGGATCTACTTGTTCGTTGGGAGAACTTCTTGCGTAGTGATACAACGCCATTCCATCGACATACCCGAGCGGATCCCTCTTATTCCACGTCCCAATTATCGGCAGGAGGAATCGGTTCCTCACGTAGTACATCTGCGGCGTCGCGCCGTCGAAGCGGTATCCTGCATACAGCGTCTCAAAGCCAATGGCAGACGCACTCTGCACAGTCCCCGATCCGTTCATAAACACGGGTGATCCATACGCCGAGTACGCATACCGTTCACCGACGCTGCCGGTGATGTCGCAGATCGCAATCGTGTTCCAGTTACCGTCCTGCATGGCATAACGGCGTTCGTTGATCGTGCCGTTGTTCGCGGTCGAGCGATCACGCAGGATCAAATCATCGATGTACCGCAGACCCCACACAAACTGCCGTTCAGCGGTGGTGGTCGTGCCGATGCGTTCTTCGACGCACTGCCAGCCCGGCGTGTAGTAGTAATGCCGAGCTTCTGTCAGTGTGCCGCTCGTGTACGTGTCCTTCCGAATGCGGTAGCCGCGAGCGTCGTAAACATTCTCACTCACTTTCTGCGTGCCGTTGGTGATCAGCACCAGCCGGTTCCATGCATCGTACTGTGCCGACAGTGCTTGCGTCGTCGTGCCGGTATTCTCCGTCATTGCTGACCACTGCGCTTCGGTCAGTGTGTTCCACTGAGCCTCAGTCATCGGCACCCACGCCGGTGTGGCACCTGTCGTCGTGGCCGGTGGATTTGGCATCCCGATCATGTTGCCCGCACCGTCATATGTCGGCGTCGCCCATGCCGTGCCTACGGAATTCGTGACGCCCGTGATCTCATTCACCTTGTTGGCGGTACGGGTTTGATTGAGTTCCCATGTCCCGTTGCCGTCGTTGTCCTGTTTGAATGTCTTCCAGTTGCCGGTGGCATCCAGTCCCCATTGCTGCTCAAATGTGCCAGTGGTGATCGCCGTCTGAATCAAGCTCAGAGACGCATCCATCGATGCCAGCCTACCGCCATTGTATAATCGAGAGCCGTCCATCATTTCTAACTAACGCGACACCAGAGTCGTCGTGCAATATGTCAACGCCTACAAAGCGTCCATGCAGCGACCCGCATGATTCACCTGTATTCATATCGAGTACCAAGTTGCCTCCGTTTGAAACCGCAATTACGTACGCTCCGTCCCCTGTCACCGCAATATCCCCCAACTTGAGGGCTGAATTCCGCTGTGGATCCGGCGGCAGTTCTTTCTCCCACAAGGTTCTCGCTGAATAATGCTCCACTTTGGCATCGAAAATGATCTCGAACGCACTTAAGTAATTTTTGCGAATTCCCAATTTTTCTCCTGGCACATCAGCACCCGACGATTTACTCCAAGCGACTACGGCGCGCGGCGATTTGCGTGACGCAGCAAGGGTTCCGAAAGTCCATTGCTCTGGAAGCTTCACAGCGACATTCCATGCAATCTTCCCATCCTCCAACTCTTTCGCAAGCCACGCGGTAGGCGGTGACGAATTCCCAATAATCAATGTTTCATCGACTACGCGAATGGATTCTACTTGATCGCAGTACGAACCAATCTCTATCTCCGCTTCCCTTGAAATACGATACGTATCATTACCGACAGCCCGAGTGACTCGAAAAACTGAGATTGGTTGATGCCGATTCACAGCCATGTCCGGTCGAAAATACGACCCTATCACAAACAATTCGCTAGATACCCACGCTACATCGTCTGCGAGTAGAGGGTCTGTCGCCCCTACAACGGTCTTGGTATCGACGGGATAGAGTACAAACGGGCCAACATCGCCATACTGCTCGGCACTTTTCCCAATCACCATCTTGCCATCCGGGGACCATGCGACCGCATTGCCAGCGAACTTCATTCCTGTGGTGTAGGACTTCTTTGAACTAACATCAGCAATAATCGTGTTGGCATCATACGTCCCAACGATTACCAAATCGTCAACAGGACTAGCTTTGACACCAGCTGCACGTACAGTAAAGTCCCTGTCACCGGGCGATAGCGACAAAACGAATTCATTGGTTAGGTGCAAGAGCAAATCTTTGGAGCGATTCGATTCCGGCATCAAGACAATCAATCCAATAGCTGCGACAATGGAGACCGCCACCGCAAAACAGATACTTGTTCGCCGCGACTTAATCATGAGCGATATTTCCATGCACGATTTGAACAGTGAGAGTATCGGCAATTGCTGGTCGTTATTTTGGGGTCCGTTGAGGGAGGGATCGACTTTGTGCGCCGTTGCAAAACTCTTCGCGATGCGGATAGTAGAGAATCGGTCCTTCCTCACCAGCGTTTAGATTGGGCTTGTGTCCACCCGGAACACATGTGTGCAAAATGTTGATTGACAGAATATGAACCGAAGATTTGATGTTGCACCCTGTCCTGATCCAAGGCTAGCGCGCACATTAGGGCAATTTGGTAAACTGGGTAGTTGCGCCGCAGCCGTATTTTGAGTATACCTCCGCAGCATACGAATTGTCATCGCATGTTACGGAGAGAAAGTCATGCCGCCGTCAGATGTTAGTATTGGGCTTCGGGAAATTGTTTGTCACTTTGACGAGTTACAAGATCCTCGATCGACGATCAATCGATTGCATCCGCTGCCGAGTGTTCTCACCATTGCCTTGATGGGCGTTCTTGCGGGAGCCAAAGGACCGACAGGAATTGCCAAGTGGGCGGTCGCAAAGAAACATCTGCTGCTGCAGGGACTGGATCTGCCGAATGGGATTCCATCGCGAGACGTTATTCGGAGAGTCTTGTCAGCCGTGAAGGATGAGGCGTTTCAATCGAGTTTCGTCTCGTGGCTGAACTCGCTGTTTGAGGCGGCAAAAGAAAAGTCCGGGGTCAGCAGTACTGAAAAGACTCACATGGCGATTGATGGAAAAACGATGAAGGGAAGTCACGACCGCGCCAATGGACTCGGAGCGATGCACCTCGTCAGTGTCTGGCTTTCGGATTTTGGACTGACGCTGGCACAAGTCGCCACAGAAGAAAAATCCAATGAAATTACAGCGATTCCTGAAGTGCTGAGACTGGTTGACCTGAAAGGCGCCATCATCACGATCGATGCGATGGGGACTCAGACAGCGATCGCTGATCAGATCGTCGCGGGCAATGGTGATTACGTTCTGGCATTGAAAGCGAATCAGGACAAGCTCTTTCAACAAGTGATGAATTTCGTGGATGAACACATCAGCGATGACTTCGCGGGCGTTCCATCGCAGCGCCTTCAAGAAGACACAAAGAAGGGACACGGTCGATCGGACTCACGAACTTACCTGCAGTTTGAAGTGCCGAATACTTTCACCGGAACGTCCCGCTGGAAGAACCTCAAGACGATTGGCGTCGTGGTCTATACGAGCGTCGTCAAGGGCGAACAGAAGATCGACATTCGCTATTTCATCAGCAGCCTGCC
>JAYUVA010000058.1:0-2567 GCA_043754375.1 Candidatus Kuenenia sp.
CACGAAGAACGCTACAAGTCGCACCCCAAAGGATTCATCGGTTTGCAGGTACATGGCGTCGGTGCCGGTCAGGGTCCCTACGAAGTTCGCTGGCGCAACCTGCAGCTTCGCGAACTGGCGCTTCGCGAACTGGTGAAGTGATCGAAAAACCCAGCGCGGGCTTCGCCCGAAAGCCAGCGTCGAAGTCGGAACACAAGTACAGCGTTGCGATTCACGCAGGAACACATCCGGCAGAAAAATTGATGGCAGAAAAATGAATCGCAGAAGGACCTGCAGTCGTGGCAGGTATTTTTCTGCCACTCATTTTTCTGCCTGAGCTGACTTTTGCACGCTGACGCCAGAAGACCTTCGCGGGACAACATGAACTCAACGGTTAGTAGTACAAGAACACGACAAGAACACAAAAGCAAAAAAAACGGTTGCAGCCCGATCTGGCGCATTGAGCTGCGACCGCTGGCCGGAGATTTGGTCAGGGTTTGTTCGCGCGCTTTGCGGCTGGCTTTTTCGGTGGAGCGTATTCGGCGTTGTCCCGAGGAGGACGCGGATCGGTCGCGGCTGGCGGCTGGACTCCGGATTTTCGCATGACTTCGTGCAGTGCCTGAATCGTTTCGGCCGATGGCTTAAAGTTGCCCTGGCGGTAGCCTTCTGCAATCAACAGCGGCGTCCAGTTGTACTTGTTCTTGGCGTTCCACAGTGAAATATCGGCTCCGTGGTCTGCCAGAAACCGGACCATCTTCGGCAGACTCTTGTACGCCGCCCCGTGCATCGCTGTTTCGCCGTTGTCGTCAATGGCGTTGATGTCGGCTCCAAGACGCAGGAGTAACTCGACCGCCGCAATCGCCTCGTCTTCCGTCCCGGCTTCCTCACCGGGAGCAATCGTGCCGATGCCCGCGGCAGCCAGCAATGGCGGGCAACGATCGGCGTTCTGAATTGCCGGATCGGCTCCCAATTCGAGCAGTAGCTTCATGTAAGGTACGTCAGCGGTGTCTGCGACCAGCAGGAACGGCGTGGCTTCCTTCTGATTCAAGCGGCCTCGTCCTGATCGACCCTCTTTCAGTCGAGTGTTCACGTCCGCTCCGTATTTCACAAGTTCACGGACCAACTGCAGACTGGTCATGGCCCCCGAACCAATTGGCGGTGGATCGCCGTCGATATCATCGCCAAGGTTGGGTTTGCGCACCCACGAAAGTACATGCAATGCTGTAAATCCGGAACGCTGGTCGTTGGCATCTGCGCCGCGCGTCAACAGATGAGCGGCAAGTTCAAAGTGACCATTTTCGACAGCCAGCAACAACGGACTTGTGCCCTGCCGAGGCACTCGAGGGCCCTTTGTTTCGGGTGTCATGACGGCATTGACGTCCGCACCGGTATTCAGGAGCACATCTGCCACCGATTGCCTTCCTTCTCGCACCGCAAAAAACAAGGCATTGAAACCGGACTTGAGCGGCGTCTGAAATTCCGCCCCCGCTTTAATCAATGCCTCGACGACGTCCGCGTGTCCTTCGGCAGCAGCCCACATGATGGCCGTTTGTCCGCTGCGTTCTTTGGCATTCATATCTGCCTTATGATCCAGCAGCACGTTCACGGCTTCCAGACGTCCCGTTCGAGCTGCGGTCATCAGTGCTGTTTCGCCGCCGGGCTGAGCCTGATTGACATCGGCACCGGCGTTGACGAGTTGCGTAATGATCGCTGCATTTCCGTTGGTGCATGCAATCGAGAGCGGAGTGACCCCGTACTTGTTCGCCGCATTCACATCTGCTCCGTACTTACCGAGCAACGCGGCGGCTTCAGCGTTGTCATGCCACGCCGCCCAATGCAGAGCTGTCATGCCGTCGGTCTGAGACACCGTCGCGTCGCCATTGTTCTCAAGCAGTGAATTCAATTGCTTCCAGTCAGCCCGTTCGGCGGCATCGGCGACGGGAAAGTCTGACGCCATAGTGTTTGCGGTGAGGCACAGGACGCCGACATAAACAGCCAGCATTTGAGAGGTGGTTTTCATCAGGTTAACTCTCATGGAGGACGTGGAGCACGTTTTTAACGTGCTCGGCACGATGGAATCGTGCCCCACTTAGTTCGGTCTCAGTCTTTATGATAATCGAGTTCCGTCAGCCGGAAGAGTCCTGCACCAGGAACGTCATTCGTTATCGCTGCATTTCGTGGCAAGATCTGGGACGTGAATGTCCAGGGTACGGGAATCGCACTCGACTCGGAGAGTCAAGCTACAATCACTTTAAAAAAGGGGTCAGGAACCAATAGCCAAATGGACCGCAGGGTGCTGGGCACTATTGGTTCCTGACCCCTTTTTTTAAGTCACGCGACAATCAAATCGACAATGGCTCGAACAGTTCGTCCATTTGACCGGTGCTGTCGGCGAAGGAATCGAGTCGCACGCCCACTTTGTTCAGCAATGTTAAATGCAGATTGGCCATGGGTGTCGGCTCACGGAATCGAATGTGACGCCCTCCCTGCATGTTGCCGGCCGCACCGCCAGCGACAAGAATTGGCAGATTCAGGTGGTCGTGGACATTGGGATCCCCCATGCCGCTGCCGTACAGCAACAGCGAATG
>JAYUVA010000059.1:0-10435 GCA_043754375.1 Candidatus Kuenenia sp.
TCGTCGTCGAACTTTTCAGACGTGGAAAGAGGCACGTTTTCCGGATGTCGTGATTGAAGTGACGTCGCGAAGCACAAGCAGAACCGACATGGTCGATAAGCCCATCATCTATGAAGTGATGGGAGTGCAGGAGTATTTCCTGTTCGATCCGACGTCCGATTACCTGGAGTCCTCACTTCAGGGATATCGACTGATCGATGGTCAATTTCGCGAAATTCCGCCCATGGACGGTCGACTGCGATGCCTGACACTGGGGGTTGATTTATCCGTTCACGATCAGGCTCTGCAGATCGTCGATTTTGAAACGGGAGCGGCGCAACTAACAGAGGCTGAGTTTGAACATTCGGCCAGACTCCAGGCAGACGCCGCTCGCGTGGCTGCAGAGAACCGAGTTCGTGAGCTGGAGGCAGAACTTCGCCGATTGAGGACTAATCAGTCGTAGGCCTGACGCAAACCCTGTCGAATCAGTCATTGGAATCGTCGTGCATCAATCTTCCCCTTCTGCCGGAACAAGATCTTCAAATCCAAAACGTCGGCCTTTGTGAAAGGCGACTGGATCGAGATCATTGTCACCGTCGGTGACACCACCGGGCTTTAGAGAATCGTCGGTCACAGGGATTCCAATATAAAGGACTCCCGGTGTTCTCTCTCGAGTGACGAAGAAAAACGGAGCGTTCTTCTGCGGATCGATCTGGTCTGATTCGCTGTCGCGAAACAGCAGCCATTCGCCGATGACTGGTTGACCTTCCGATATCAGTTCTTCACTCGTGAATTTGGGCGGCAACGATTTCCAGCGACTGTCATCAAGCTGCCATGCCTGCAACCCGATGGTTCGAATGGCATAGACAGCGTTTCCCTTGTCGTCTTTGTATTCATCCCCCATCATGTCGAAACCCTCTTCGGCCGCCCACTTGAGGATTTCGACGATGTCCTCGGCTGCCAGCGATATGCCGTGCCATTGTTCCGGAAGATTCGCGTATCGTCCGGTGTCCAGATCATAGAACTCCATCGGGAAAGTATGGGCTTTGTGAATCGAAGTCAGCATGTGCCCAGATCGGCCGCTACTTGTCTTAAGCACTTTATCGAACGGTGTTGCCGACGGTCGGCTTTCCGGAGGCTGTGGCAGATTGACCTTCTTGTACGCCGGATCGGCCACGTCCGCAGAGCCTGTTTGTTCCCACCAGTCACGCCACTTCGAAGCGGTATTGTGAAACAAGGTTTCCCGTGCGTGAATCTGCGACGTGAAGCCGTCGCGAAACACACTAAATAATTCCCCTTCGTTGAACTTCTGCCCGGACAGCGATTCGAGAGCTCCAAAGATTTCACGAACCGGTCGGCCAAAGCCATATTCATTGCCGCTGTCCTTGTCATGCAGGTCATGCCGTTGCATGAATTTCTGAAGTGTTTCGTCGTTATCAATTCTCAGTCCCATGTCGGATGATCCACGCCGAAGTGTTTTTGGAATCGCGCGGATCAAAGCGGGAATCGCACGCTTGTCGCCAATCGCACGCAGCGAGAAGCCAAGACACCGCAACATGCGATCGTCATTTGTGGCATCGAGTTCTTCAATGAGTTCCGGGACGGCATCGGGGCCGAAACTGATCAGTTCTCGCAGCAACTTCGCCCACGGTTCCATGAACAGTTGCGGGCTCGAGTTCATGTCTTCCAGTTCGGTCAACAACTTACCAGTCGGTGTATCTCGGCGGATTCGCGATGATTCAGCTTTATCTGCCGCTGGTTTAGCAGGAGGTGGCTGGAACTCCGAAGAAGCCTTGCTCGATCTGTTATATGGCTCGTCTGCTTCAAAGCGCCCTTCATCTTCGATTCGAGCTTCCTCCCGCAGGCGACGTGCCAGCGTTTCATCGGGATCTTCAGCCGTGAACGGTTTGCCTGTCCCGACGCCGACGATGAGATCGTGTTCCACTTCCTGACCATCACCCACTTCCACGAAAGCAGCTGCACCACCCCCCATCACGTAAACGTAATTCCGTCCGGGCGCTACGTGCAACCGAAACGTGCTATCCGCGTTGATCCGCGTCGAAGTCACAGCGGCACCTGTACGTGGCCGAGCCGGACCGTAATGTGCGACCTTATTGGCGTAGCCATCTGGAATCGGAGCAGGTCCGCCCGATGGAGTGAGAATTCTTCCTGTGACAAATCCACCACGAACCATGTGGATGTCATGTCCTCCCGACCAAACCCCGGGCTCAGCCTTCAACGCCTTGATAGCGAGCGGCATGCGATCTGGCTGTACGGCCCAGATGTTGTAATAGTCACGAGTCATTCTCAATGAGTAGCGACCATCGCCGTCGCTCTTTGTTTCCGCCCAACCGCCACGAGCGACACCTTGTGCGTAAACGCCAGCATTCGGGACTGGCTGCCCGGTGACTAAATCCACGATTTGGCCCTCGATAATCGCCGGAGGTTGTAGCGTAACATCGACAACCTGAGGAATTGCTGAATATTGCCCCTGAGTTCGGGGAAAGTCCGGGTGCTGAATGGTGAGGAAACGCGAGGAAGCCTGAGTCCCGGTTTCGGTTTTCTCATCAAACGTTTTCGTGTCGTCGAAATCCCATGGTGCCAAATCACTAATTTCGTATCGCCCGAATGCATCGGTTACGGCACTGTGAAATCTTTCGATCGGACCCGCAGATGGTGTGGGCAAGAAAACGTGCGCGCCTTCCACGGGTGTACCTCTGGCATCTTTGACTGTCCCACTGAGCGTCGCTGGATCATCTGACAAGTGCAACTCGATGTCTTCGTCTTTGTCGTTCATCCTGCTGATATTCGGTTGCACCATCATTGCTGCATATCCCGGTGCCGTCGCAATCATGAGCCATCGATACTGTTGGTTTGTTTCAGCAGGACCGCCAGGTGCATCCAGATTATGAAATGCAAAATGACCTTCCTTGTCTGAAGTCGTCTCTGCGATCAACTTTGCCTCAGGAGAGAAGGAAGAGATATAGAAGACACGTATTTTGGCGTTTACAGACTTTTGGGAAACTGCAGTGCGACACGTCCCCGCCAGGGTTATGCCTGAAGTCCCATCAGTTGATGATTCTGGCTGTGGTTCATCATCAGGAATCGGTTTTTCCGCTTTCGGCACATGGCCTGACTTTGTGTTTGTTTCCGCGTCTTTTGTCTGAACTGCAGACACGCCGCCGACAAAAATGCAACAAACGCCTAACACGCTCAAGATGACTGCGGTCCAGCGACGTTCAGTTCGAAACATCATGTTTCTCTCCGGATTCAACAGTTCCGTGACACGTGCTTCCAGACTCCAGTGCTTTCCAAATATTCCCAATAGCGACAGTGCGGGCCGAGTCGATCCGCAGCGTTCGGTGAGTTTCAGCAGCGTGCGTGCGAAATCGGAAGCCGGTGAGTGACGCAGGACGTAGTTGTCGCAAACTTCCTCGCGAGATCGGGAGAGAACTCGGCTGAGTGCCAGAACTCCCGGATGAAACCACCAGAGGATACCAATGATCTGCTGCAGCGCATGAATCCAGTGATCGCAACGAACGATGTGAGCGCATTCGTGAATTAACACGCTGGTCAGTTCCCGCTCTGTCAGCTCATCGACAAGTGGCTCCGGCAATACAACGACGGGACGAAGGACACCTAATACGACCGGCGATGGAATAACACGGCTGGTGCAAATGACGGGCAGTTGGTGAATTCCGAACGTCATGCGTAGTGTTTCTGTTATCGATGACGACAGCATGTCTCCGGACAGCGGCGTTAACGTCTTCGCTGCCGAATGCAATTGCCTCCGTCGCCACAGCAGTTGCGACGCGAAGACAATTGCTCCCAGAATCCAAATCGTGACCAGCGGTACGAACACTAGTGGCAACCATGATGACCAATTCGAATTGCTGGTAGTTTCCACTGGAGCAACCGACGCGGATTCGACGAGCCCATATGGAACTGATTTGTTCACAACGAGAGTCGTATCAAGTTGCAGTGGTTTTGGCGTTTCAAAGTCTTCGCCATCTTCCACCGGGGCCGAATTTTGCGCCACTTTGCTCGCGATTGCGTCAACAGGCATCTGTGGTTCGAAAGACATCGATTCAGTCCTTGAAACTGGACTGTCGCGCCTGGCCTCAACGGATGCCGCGATCTCCGGAGATTCCAACATCAATCCCCGCCATTGTAGTGGCAGGAACAACGTCAACACTGGACTCAGCACGACGAACGTCATCGCCCAAAACGCGATCGAATGCCGCCGCGCCGCGTTGCGTCGCGAGGCGAAACTCATGGCGATCCCAACGACAGAAATCGAAGTCACCTGAATCAATAGCAGCACGATATACGAAAAAGATGTCATTGTGATTTCTTTCCGCTGGCTTGAGTGATCATTTTACGAATACGAGCGGCCTCAGCAGATGACACCGTTCCCTGATGCAGCAATGTCAACACCAGTCCCTCGGCCGATCCGTCAAACACCGTATTAATGAGCCTTCGAACGCATTGCTGTTGCGTGGATTCCCGCGAAACGGTGGCCGAAAACAACACGTTGCCATCCGAAACGTCCCGCACCAGCCAGCCTTTTTCTTCCAGTCGCACCAACAGAGTATGCACCGTATTACGACTCACGCCTCGCCGCTCTTCGAGAATCTTCCAGACGTCCGACGCCGAACATTTGCCGAGATCCCAGACAACGGTCATCACTTCGTATTGCACATCCGAGAGCGTTGGTAAATCGTCTTCTGACATCGAGTGCTCCTGTTTTTGCTGCAGCTTGAAGGCACGCATACTCTGGTCTGGCACGTTCCGCGCCACACACACGGCAGCAATTTCATGCAGTGCGCCTACACGTGTCGTCATTGGCTCCGATTTTTACTACACGTGTAGGCGCAATGCAAGGGGAGGTTCGAGGAAAACTGAAACATTTGCGATTCGCCACAACGTGGCGCAAGGGGATCGATTGGGCGAAACTGCGGGTAAGGTTTCAGGGAAACAGAAAAGCCCTGAAAGGGCGGGATGTTCACATTTTCGGTTACGCCCTTTCAGAGCTTGAGTCTGTACAATGATCCGGTTCCTGAGGCGTTGCCCCAGGCGATCGAATTGCAGGACTTTGGCCCTTTGGCCCCGAAAAACCTGGTACAAGCATGTTTACAATCTTCCACACCGCAGACTGGCACCTTGGGCAGTCGTTCTGTGGATACGACCGCGACTACGAACATGGCCGTTTCCTGGACTGGCTGCTGGCGGAACTCAAGGCGCATCGGCCGGATGCTCTAATTGTTGCGGGGGATGTGTTTGATTCCATTAATCCGTCGGCAGTCGCTCAGAAACGTTTTTATAACTTTCTGGCGAAGGCTTGCGCAACGTCGCCGGGTTTGCAGATCGTATTGACGGCGGGCAATCATGATGCCGGAGCACGGCTGGAAGCTCCGGCGGGGCTGCTGGAATCGTTGAATATCTCGGTCGTTGGTACAGTGAAACAGGACGATTCGGGCAACATCTACGTCACCCGATTTCTTGTGCCGCTGAAGAATCGAGACGGGATCGTGCAGGCCATTGTCATGGCTGTGCCGTTTCTGCGTCCGTCGGATGTGCCTTTGGTTCAGAATGCTGCGGACCCGTATCTGGACGGTGTACGAGAACTCTATCGTCTCACGACCGAAGCGGCGGCGGCGATGCGTGCACAACACAACCCGAACGCGGCATTGATGGCGCTCGGACATTGTCATCTGCAGGGCGGTGAAGAATCGCGAGATTCCGAACGTCGTTTGGTCATCGGTGGTGCCGAAGCCATCGGGCCGGAGACGTTTGATGCGCAAATTGCATACGTCGCCCTCGGGCATTTGCATCGAGCCCAGCAGTTTGATGGCGGCCGTATTCGCTACAGCGGCAGTCCGATTCCGTTGTCATTCGCGGAAGCCAGCTACAAACATCAAATCCTGAAGCTGATGTTTGAGGCGACTCAGTTGGTGTCTGTCGAAGAGATCGCGATTCCTCGCACCGCAATGTTGTTACGAATTCCTGCCATCGGCCCGGCTCCGATTGACGACGTACTTGCTGAGATCGAGGCATTGAATCTGGATCACTCGTTGCCGCTCGAACAATATCCATTTGTCGAAGTGCGAGTCACGGAAGAAGGACCAGATCCGCTGCGTCGGCGTCGTATTGAGCAGGCGATGGAGGGCAAACCGCTGAGGCTGGCATCGATCAAAGTGGAAAGTGCGAACCGTGAGACGAAAGCTGATGTTGTGACCGCCGCGCTGCAACATGTCGATCTGAAAACGATTGATCCGGAAGACATTTTTCAGGACGCATGGCGAGAAAAATACGGCAACGATCCGGACATGCGTGTACTGGAAGCCTTTCGCGAGATACTGCTGCAGGAGGCTCGCGGCTGATGAAAATCGAACGCATTACGGTTTGTAATATCGCCTCACTGGCCGGGACTCATTCGGTCGATTTCACCAAAGATCCGCTCAGAACGGCCGGACTTTTTTCGATCAGCGGAGCGACCGGAGCGGGCAAAAGCACGTTGCTCGATGCGCTGTGCCTGGCGTTGTTCGATCAGACGCCGCGACTGAATCAGGTCGGTCGGCTGGCTGATCTGACAAACGGCGAAAAGCAAAACGATACTCGCATGTTGCTGCGCCGGAATACGGCCTATGGTTTCGCCGAAGTGGCGTTTGTTGGCGTTGATCAGCAGCAATGGACAGCTCGCTGGAGCGTACGTCGAGGCCACAACAAGGCTGATGGTAAGCTGCAGAATGTTGATATGACGCTGTTCAGAGGTCACATTACTCCAGGTGGTGAAGGCCAGGTGGCGGAAGGCGGAAAGAAGACGCTGGTCAAAGAAGCGATCGTCGAAAAGATCGGTTTGACTTTTGAACAGTTCATGCGTGCCGTTCTGCTGGCTCAAAATGATTTTGCAACGTTCCTCAAAGCCGACGACAAGCAGAGAGCGGAGATTCTTCAGGCGCTGACGGGCACGGAAAAGTTCGAGGCAATCTCCAAAGCTGTCTTTCAGCGGTGCGGTGTGGAGCAAAAAAATCTGGAGACGTTGCAGTCGTCCCTGGCCGGGAATGAGCCGCTAAAGGAGGAGGTTCGTGCCGAAGCGGAGGCCGCACGATGTCGGGCCAGGCAGCAGCTAGCCATCGTTGAAACCAGACAGAAGGAACTGCAGTCGCACGCCGACTGGTTTAGTACACGTTCAAAACTGGCCGCAGAAAAATCGCGTGGTGAGGAAACGTTACTCCAAGCTGTGTCTCATCGTGCGACGGCGGAGCCTCGTCGCCGTGAGCTGGCACGCACCGAAGAGATTTCTCGAGAAGCTCGACCGCTCCGGTCGGCCGAGCAAACTGCGGCTGCGCAAGCTGCGGCGGCCACCGCTGGGGTGGAACTTTCGAAGACCAAATGTGACGACCTGGAACTGGCTTACAAAGCAGCGGATGATCGACACCAGGCAGCTGTGCAGATTTATACTGGATCGCTGACTGAGCAACAGGCCAGCGAAGTGCTGCTGCGGAAAGCGCGCGCGCTGGATCAAACGTTGTCAATCGTGCAGACTCAATTTCAGAAAGCCAGCGCAGATCTTGAAGTGGCCAACGCGGCATTGAAAGCGGCTGAACTGAAACTGCAAGGCACCGTCGACGGTCGCAACATCCAACTGCAGGAACAGCGGGCTCTGGAACGAGACCGTGAACGTCTGAAAGCGTTTGCGCCGTTTGTCGCCGATTCCGCAAGGTGGCTGGACCGCATCGACACGGCCATTTCAGCGGCTCAACAGTTTGTCGCTGCGAAACAACAGTCGGAGTCTCTGGCCCAACAACTGGCCGAGCTGGATGAACGTCTGGCGCTGGAAGAAGAATCACGAACTCCGCTGCAGGCCGCTTTTGAATCGGCCACCACAGCGATGAAAATGGCGATTGAGGCCGATAAAAAGTTTGACACCGATCAACTTGCGGCCGATCGAACTCAACGCGAATCCTCGAAGAGTGTTCTGACGACGCTCTTTCTGCAACTCAAGAATGTTCAGGGTCTTCGCGAACGTTTGAAAGCCACTGAAGAGTCGCTTGAGCAACTTCAGGCGGCTCAGGGTTTTGACGTGACTGCAATCGAACAGATTCAAGCTGTAGAAGTTCCTCAGGCTGAGCTGGTGATTGAAGTCGCCAGAACACAGCTCGATTTTATCCAGGCGGCGGTCGATGATCATGCAAAGCGGCTGCGATTGACTCTGCAGGTCGGCCAGGAGTGTCCGGTCTGCGGCTCGACCAGTCATCCGTACAGCCAGCATGCGCCCGAGTTGGAAGCCACCGCAGTCAACGCGGCGAAGAAGTCTGTGAAGGATCAGGAAAAGAAACGCGACGAAGCCCTGAGCCGTGAGTCACGTTTGCATGGTTCCATGGAAACTCGCAGGCAACAGATCGACGCGATGACGCAGGAGCTGGCCATCCTGAAGTCAGAGGTCGTCGATATCGTGATGGATTATCCCGATCATCCTGAAGTCGCGGCCGTGCTGGCAATTGAGGAAGACGTACGGCTGCCGGTGATGGAATCTCGACTGCTGGAGATCAACGGCGAACTGCGGGTTATTGAGAAAAAGGAGCAGGCTGCTCGCAACGCTGCTAAGTTGACGTCCGACTGTCGGGGTACACTGCAGAATTCACAGCTGGCGCTGAAGAATCTCGACGACCGGCTGCAAGCCATGACCGCCAGCCGTGGTATCCTGAATGAAACGGCCAACAACGCCGGTGCCGCCCTGCGAAAGGCCGAAGACAACCGCGCCGAAGCAGACGACCGAATGAGCGATCTGTGGTCCGGACTTTCGGCAGCAAAACAGGATTTCGAAGCGGACGCAGTTGCTTTTCGACAGATGTTTGAACGGTCGGCGAACGAATGCGGCGACATCGAAAAGCGGATTGCCGATGTGACCAGTCTGATTCAGCAGGCTGACGCTGCCATTCGTCCACTGGAACAGTCGGTGATTGATGCCAGAACATCCGCAAAGGCGAGTGCAACAACGTTCGCTGTCGTTTGGAAGGACCGTGATGAAAGGCTGAAGGAACGCAGTCAGTTGTTTGACGGACGAGCGGCGGATGTGGTCGAAGAGGAATTCAAGAGCCTTCTGGCGAAGGCCGCTCGTCGTCTGGAGGAAGCCGTCGGCGTCAAGACGGAAGCCGATAAGAACCGGGTCGCGGCGAAGTCAGAATTTGAAACTCGGACACAGTCGGCAGAAGGATCGCAGGCGGGTCTGGTGGCTGCGATTTCTGTCCGAGAACGCTGGATGGAAGCCTTTACAGCACGAACGTCCACATCGCTGAATCTGCAGGAACTTGATGGCCTGCTGGCACGTGATGAAACGTGGATTCAAACTGAACGAGTCGCCCTGCAGCAACTGGATGAAGCGGTCACGGCGGCGGACAGTGCGTGTCAAGTTTATGTCGGACAGTTTCAGCAGCATATCGCTGCACAGCCGACGGAGGAGGATGAACAAACTGTGTTGATCGCATTGCACGCGATGAACCAGGAACTGGCTCAGGCAAAGACTACTCTGAGTGCCACCGAGGCCGTTCTTCTGAGCGACGACACACGCCGCGTTCAGAATGTCGAGCTGATGAAACGAATCGAGCTGCAGGATGCCAGGGCGGAACCGTGGCGGAAGCTGAATGAATTGATTGGTTCAAAGGAAGGTGACAAGTTTCGCATGATCGCTCAGCGGCGAACGCTGGATGTTCTGCTCGGCTATGCGAATCAACAATTGAATCAGTTATCGGCTCGTTATCGGCTGGAGCGACTGCCGGAATCGTTGAACCTGATTGTGATCGACTGTGACATGGGTGACGAACGGCGGTCGATCCATTCACTGTCAGGTGGTGAATCGTTCCTTGTTTCTTTGGCACTGGCCCTCGGGTTGGCGTCTCTGACGTCGAATCGGTTACGGATTGAGTCGCTGTTCATCGACGAAGGATTCGGCAGTCTTGATTCCGATACGCTGGCGGTCGCGATGAACGCATTGACGCAATTAGAGTCTCAGGGCCGCAAGGTGGGCGTGATTTCGCATGTGACTGAAATGACAGATGCGATTCCAGTGCAGATCAGGATCGAAAAACGTCGCAGCGGCGGAGCGTCGCGGATTGTGATTCCAGGGGCTGATCCGGAACATGTGAGTCCCACGACGGATTTTGAAGCTGGGGTGAAATCTGCAGCGGTGAAGTCTTCGTCATCGTTGAAGTCTTCAGCGGCGGAGTCCGGGAACTCGGAAGAAGTTCAGGCAGTGGCGACAGCGATCGTGGAGATATTGAAACGAGAATCGCTGCAGGGAAAGCAGAAAGTTTCAACGACGGCGTTGCGGAAAGAAATTGGTTGCTACGTGAAAGATTTTGGTGCCGCTCAGGATTTGCTTGGCAACAAGATTATCATTGATGGTCGCAGTTTGCGCTTGGCGGAGATGTAGCCATCATCGCTGCGTGTGATG
>JAYUVA010000060.1:0-6573 GCA_043754375.1 Candidatus Kuenenia sp.
TTCACCGATCCCATTTACGGCCTTCCCCAACATGCCGAAGATTCACGCCGTGAGATTGATTTTTGCGGCGTCTACCGTTTGCAGAAAGATGGTACGGTGACCGTGCAATGCCGCGACGTCTCGCGACCAAACGGGATTGCATTTTCACCGGATGAAAAGACATTGTACGTTGCCAACAGTGACGGAGAGGATCCAGTATGGCGTGCGTTTCCAGTGCAGGACGATGGTGATCTGGGAACTCCGGCGATCTTTTTCGACAGTTCGAAAGACAGTCGCATTTCCAAGGGAGGTGGGGATGGCTTGAAGGTGAATGCGGACGGGAACGTCTTCGCCACGGGTCCCGGAGGAGTGCTGATTCTGTCACCACAGGGAAAGCTGCTTGGTCGCATCGTCACGGGAGAGAGAATCGCGAACGTCGGCTGGGGCAACGACGGAACAGTCCTCTATCTGACATCGGATATGTATCTGTGCCGCATCCAGACGAAAACGAAGGGTGCTGGTTTTTAAGTAATTTGTCGGCAATTGCATTTGGCTCATACCCAGTCCGGGTCGATCTGGATTCTTCGTCGGCCAATCAAGAGTGGCGTTCTAATATCGACAAATGAAAACGAATCGCAGGAAATTGAATACAGCTCTCACCACGGAAGTAACAGACGACATGGAAGTAATCGAAGGACCACCGTTGGCAGGAAAATAGGCAAGGCACGCCTGGCTGGAAGAGGAGTCGGCGAAAGCGATCAGTTAATCTTGTGCGCGGGTTCCGGTTTGATCAGCAGGTGGTGAACGTTTTCAACCACTGCTGGACAAACAACCGAGGTGTACAATGACCACGATGATCATTTTGACGTATTCCATTTTTGTGGCGGCTGGCGTGGGAGTCACGCTTTGGGTGGCTCATAAACTGGATATCCACGGAGTCACGTTTGCCAGGGCGGGTGACAGATATGACGCAGAAACCGGTCCGGCGATGTCACATCTCCTGGTCGTTGGTTTCGCTCTGGTGGCACTGGGAATCGTGAGTCTCGCACTGGGGATCGGAAGCAACGCACAGACGCTGCAGCAATGCATCGAATCGCTCAGCAGCAAGCTCGGCTGGGTGATCATGATCATCGGGCTGATGCACTTCACCATGCTGTCCGTGTTTGCGGCTATGGGGCGTCGGCTGACGCCAAACACCCTGAAGTCGGGTAATGGTGGGAGTGTAGTTGAGGCTGGCGGCACCGTCCATCAGTTGGTGAAACGCCTGCATGAGACTGATTGATGCCTTTAGCTACGCTTACTTTTCAAAACATTTTGCAGATGAGTTAAGTTGTCGCTGCGATGCCAAAACGATCGAATGTAGGATGGACATTCATGTCCGTCGCATGGCCGAATGTAGGATGCACATTCATGTCCGTCGCATGGCAAATAACTCGGACATCAATGTCCAATCTACCGGCAAAGCCCTGATGCCTCGCTGGATTTCTGACATGGGAGCACGGCCATGCTGACCGGCGTCTATTTCGTTTATCTTCTGCTCAGTTGCGTTCTGACGGTTTGGGTGGCTCGTTCTCTGTCGGTGGCCGGACGTCCGTTTCTGGTTCAGGTGTTTCACGGCAACGAATCGACTGCAGATGCCGTCAATCAACTCTTGATCGTTGGGTTCTATCTGATCAATGCCGGTTTGATCGGAATCACACTGCGGGAATACGCCGACGTTTACGAATTGAAGACCAGTATCGAACTTGTGAGTTTGAAGTTCGGCCGAACGATTCTGGTGCTGGGTGTGATGCATTTTTTCAATTTGATCACTCTTTGCTGGCTTCGCGATCGCAGGATCCGCTATGGAAGCCGACCGGATACTCCGCGAGGGGCTGATCGAGATATTTTGTCGTGGACGGACTCGTCAGAATTCACCCACGATTAATGCACTCCACTCGGCAATGATCCATACACACAACCGAATTCTTGCGAATCCGGCTGCACGCCACATGTGGCCGCACATAGCATAATTGAACTCAGAATCTGTCACTGCGCCTCGACTTATGTCGTTGGCAGGGGCGGCAAGTTGTCAGTCACCAGATTTCTGATAGACATTCGTTGATGGGTTGTTTGCCACTGCTCCCCCCATTTGCAGGACGCACTGGCAGAGCCAGTGGCACACATCGAAACACGGCTGACAGAGCACTCGTGCAACAATTCACTCTGAAGCGGGCTTAGAATTCAATATTGTAGCGCTGAGTCAACCCACGACGTACTTCAAGCGTCGCATTATCAATCAGTTGCCAACCTTGAATTTTCACCGCCGTTCCTGAAGCGGCAGCGTTTGCGATAGCGTTGCCCGCCGCAGTTTCACGTGACCTTGGCGTTGAATAGCTGAAGTTTCCATACCCGTATCCATCGTTGCCATTGTTCGTAATAGTTCCCTGGGCGAGATCACTTCTTGCTGCAGCACCACCTTGTAAACGGGCGTTCTTGCGGGATCCTGACATGACACGCAGTGTTTCCGTCAAATTCTGACCGTAGTTCAACAAGTCATCATCGACATGCAAAATTGGCAAGCGATCAATCTTGGTGGAGTACATGTCAATCCAGAATGCGTCGGAGTTATACGATCCAGCCTTCTGCCGCAGATCTTTCAACAGGCTCTGCGTTGCCTGGAAATATGCCAGTGAATTCTTTGCCATGTCATCACCGGATGTTTGTTCGACATTTGCATCCTTCAAACTGCTGAATTTTGTGCTCGCGGGCTCCATCAGACTCAGGAGTCGACGGAGTGAATCCATGGGAAGCTCCCCATCCAGAACGATGGACTTATCGACAACAGAAAAGCTCATTGAATCGATCCCCGGCAATGACATTTGCTTTGTTTCAAGTGTCGCCAATACCAGAGCCTTTGCCACCGTCTTGTTAAACGGCACAGACTGAGCGAAGTCAATCCGCACCATCGCGCTGACTTTGTCGGTAAAAGTGATCTCAAGAACGGCTCCTTGCAAGCCGGAGATGAGGCCTGCGACCTGCTCCATGTTGAGACTGTGTTTCTCCAGAAGTCCTGATTGCTGAAGCTGCTGCTCGACACGATGCCTCTGAATCGCGTTACTGGCGTCCAGTGCCATCACGACATGCGGTGCCCTGTTCATTGCCGCCATGGCGACACCCAGATAGTCCGAAATCTGCATCGCTGCAGAGTTTTTCTGGCTGCTGATCCAGCGAGAAGCCGCCTGGCGATTTGCGGGAGCCTGCATCATGAGTGTTGTGTCTCCGGTCTTCATCACGTAAGCGTCACTCGGTAACCAAGCCACATCGACGTCTTCAATTTTATCGACATACCCGCCCTCAAGGCGAGCGACCACGCCAATGGGTATCGATTCTGTCAGGCCGAACAAAGTCACGTTCCAGCTCTTAGTGAAGTTTCGAGTGATGTCGATTTGAGCTGCAGACAAAAGTTTGTCCGCTTCGGGCGGCAGGTAGAGCGGGCGATCTGCTCCACCGTCAGTAAGCTTTTTGTCCCATCCGTTCTTTTTAGCCAAAGGTGATGTGAGAGTTTTCGCAACATCAATTGCCATAATCGCATTGGCTCCTTGCGGAACCTTAACTGTCAAGTCGCTGAAATCTGAAGCCACACAGATCACTGGCATAATCAACACGGACAAAAATGACACAGATAATCGCACAATCTTCTCCTCTAAGCGGGGCTGATAAAGCAAATATGTAAGCGGGGCTGATGAATCAAATATGCTGAAATACTTTTTGGCAGAGACAACGCTGCATCGGAACATGTCTCAAAGGTTGATTGAACGAAGTTTTGATCCGCCTGACGCTCCATTTTCAGCAGGAAATCACTGATTGCAAGCGAGGTGGCGAGAATTAACCCAATGTTTGTCGTTGTGCATCTCACTGGCGCTTCCGCCTCCACAAGCTCACGATATTTACAAATTCGGAGGCAATGCCAAATTGTCCTCGAGTCAGTCCTGAAACTTCAAGACTGTGAGCAGCAAGGCGTGAGCCACGGGTAATTCGTCCGCAAAAACGGCGGCTAGTCCTTTGCCGCTCACAAAAACAGCGGTCATCAGACAGACTCCCAGCCTCGACGCGGCAACCTCAGGAGCCGCTTGACAATGTGCTGACAACCTCCGAGGATGAGTGAGATCGAAATTGTTGGCCCAACAGGTGGTTGTTGAATGCTGCGAGAAATGTTCAAAGAAATCGCTGGAAACCTGCGTGCCTGCGGGACGACCCTGATTGTCAGCGATCTGTTGTTCAAAGCCATTACGCTTCTTATCCTGACTCCGATGGTCAGTCTGTTATTTCGCTTGTTTGTGGATGCGTCGGGGCGAACCGTATTGGCTGATGCGGACATGGCTCGTTTCCTGCTGCATCCCCTCGGCTGGCTTACTTTTGTGCTGGTCGGTGGCGCTGTGGTGTGCATCTTCGCCCTTGAGCAGGCGGTGCTGATGACGGTGTGCATCGGAGCCAGACAGCAACGGCAGTTTCAGCCCCGAGGCGTTCTGCTGTTTGTAGCTGCCAACTCCGCCCGGCTGTTTCAACTCACCAGTCGCATCGTCGCTCGACTTGCGGTCGTTGCCCTCCCTTTTCTCACGGTTGGCGGCATCGTGTTCTGGCTGCTGTTGACCGATCACGACATCAACTTCTACTTGACCGAAAACCCCCGGGAATTCTGGCTTGCTTGCTCGCTGATCGGTGTCATTTTATTCGTGATGGCAGGATTGATGCTGAATAGAATCACAGGCTGGGCGTTCGCCACACAATTGCTGTTGTACGAGAAACTCAGCCCCGGCAAAGCGTTGAAGGAGAGCGAACATCGAGCGACTGGGCATCGATTGACGATTTCCAGAGCCTTTGTCGCGTGGGCGATTTTCAACATCGCGGTTGGATCCGTGATCTCTGCGGTTGTCATCATATTCGGACAATGGGTCGTTCCGCTGGCAACCGGTTCGCTCTGGACGCTCATATTGACCGTTGGTCTGGTGATGATGTTTGCCGCGATCACAAATCTGGCGACGACTTTGTTGAGTAATGTCTCGTGCGCTTCGTTGCTGGGGTTGCTATACCTCAGGCTCGCTGCGCGCGGTGAAGTCACGCTTCCAAAGATTTCTGAACAGACAGCTCGCTTGTTGCCCAGGAGTTTTACGCGACGACGAATGCTCGTCTTCAGTGCGACTTTCGTATTGATTGCCGGCCTTGTTGGTGCGACTGCGATGCACGGCATGCATCTGGAGGACCGTGTCGAGATTACCGCGCATCGAGGCGGTGCCGGAGTGGCACCCGAGAATACACTGGCGGCCATTCGTCAGGCGATTAACGACGGCACGGACTGGATCGAGATCGATGTGCAGGAAGCCAAAGACGGCGTGGTGGTGGTTGCGCACGACAGTGATCTGGCCAAGGTCGCCAGCAATCCGGTGAAGATCTGGGAAGCAACGGCAGATGAACTGCGGTCGATTGATATCGGAAGCTATTTTGGTGCGCAGTTCCAGGACGAGAGAGTGCCAACTCTGGAGGAAGTTCTGCAAGTCTGCAAAGGAAAAGTCGGAGTCAACATTGAACTGAAATACTACGGCCATACACAGGATCTTGAGAACCGCGTCATTGAACTGGTGGAACGCTTTGACATGGAGTCGGAGATTGTTGTCATGTCGCTTGAGTCCAGAGGGATCGACAAGATGAAGTCGCTGCGTCCTGAGTGGACCGTCGGGCTGCTGACAGCAGTGGTCGCCGGTGACCTGACGCGCGCGAAAGCCGATTTTCTTGCCGTCAAGAGCTCCATCGCAACTCGTGCATTCATACAGGCTGCGCACAATCGACACAAAACTGTTTCCGCGTGGACTGTCAACGAGGGATACGCCATGTCAGCCTTGATCAGTCGCGGTGTTGATAACCTGATCACGGATTATCCCGACGTCGCGCGAAGCGTGCTGGCAGAACGTCAGCAAATGAGCCCGCTTGAGAGACAGATGATTGAGCTGGCGTTTTTTCTCGGAGTCAAGCCGCCGAATGGCGGTGCTCAATGATTCACTGTCTCGATCGTTGTCTCGCGATCGGCAGTCGTCGGTTCTCCGGAGTGCAGTCGAATCATCAACGCGAGCGACTCTTTTCAGTAATTGCGCACATCGCAGCATTTCGTCCGGGGATGCCGCTCACCGCGCCGCCACGGAAGGCCGATGAGCCGGCGCGGTAAATGCGGGGATGATGAGTTTCGACGCCCCATTGGCCGACCTGATCAGGATCGTCTGTGAAAAACCATGACAGGGTATTGTGAAAGATATTGCCCTGATCCAGATCCACTTCTCGTTCCAGATCCACCGGCGTTTTGACTTCGATACAAGGCTGGCCGCTGCGATCGCGAGCGAGGCATTCGATAAAGGATTCGGCGCAGATGCGATCGAGGCCGGCGAGGTAGCGCTGCGAGACTTCCGCGCGACGCGCGTCGTTGTCGTCTTTGAATAAGCGGTATGGCATATCAAGGCCGAAGAGAGTCAGCGTATGATAGCCTTTCAATCGCAGTTCCGGAGACAGGATTGAATTGTCGGTTAACGTATGGCAGTACATCTCCGCTGGCGCAGGATCCGGCAA
>JAYUVA010000061.1:0-3264 GCA_043754375.1 Candidatus Kuenenia sp.
GAATACACTCGCGGCGATCGAAGTGCTGGGGCTGATGATCCCGGCGACGGCTTTCCTGTGGTTCGCGAGTACTCGGATCTTTGACTTCCTGCTTCGCGGACGACAAACAAGTTTTGTGGCCAGTTACATGCTGCTCTGCATCGCAGGCGCACTTCCTGCAATGCAGAATCCAGTCATCGCGGCTGCACTGTCTGCAGTGCTGTGGGTAGTAATGACTGTCGGCGTCGTCAAGATCAACCGACACATGTTCTGGATGGCGGAGGAAAAGCAATGGCCGCGGGTGTTTGGGTTCCTTCCGATCGCCATTCTGGGACTTCAGTTTATCTCACTTGTATGGTTGAAGACATCGGCAGCGATTCCTGCGGCATGGCTTGGTCCAGGCTGTGTGATGCTGGCCGCAACGATTCTGTTTACGGCTCGAACCATCGCCGATGTATTCCGTCAGCGAACAGGAAACCTCATACGGCCGCTGCCGTGGCATATTGCCGTTCCACTTTTCGTGGGCTTCGCTTTGACCATTGCATCTGTGCTGGTCGCCGGCGTGAGCTTTCCGGATGTACGACCTGTCGTGCCCACGGCGATTGTGGCCGCGATCCTGATGGGCGTCGCTGCGAAGGAGACTCGCCATGCCGGCTTCGTATGGACGGCTTTGGTCTTTCTGACGGTGGCGTATCAGTTCACGCCTGCCTTTTTTCGCGAATTGGCTCTTTCGGTTCGGGATTCTGCAGCCGGTGCGATTGGTGAGCCCCTGCTTCCGATCGCCTTCTATGGCTTGACGTATCTGCCATTGCTTGTCGGGCTGGGTTTCACCAGCAGAGTTCTGCGTCGCAGAAACGTCATGGACATGAGTCGCCCGCTGCAGCACTTCGTGACGCTCGTGTCGTCGATCCTGTTCGTGGTGGCACTCACGAATCTGAAGGCGTGCTTCATGGTTTCGTGTGTCAACGTGGCTCTGTATCTTTTCTATGCCACGCTATTTGCTGACCGACGGTATTCAGCAGCGACTTTGCTGTCATTGATTCTTGCGGTGGGCTCGGCTGTTCCGTTCTTGAATCAGTATCGATCGATCGTGGATCGATTGCCGCTGGAGCTCGTGCCCGCCGCACTGGCCGCTTTGGCACTGACACTGGTGGCAACGCGGATTCCGGACAGAATTCTGAACACTATCCCGTTGCCTTCCGGACGTCATCCGCTGTTTCAGCGATTTGATGAAACGCCGCAGAATATTTGTCAGCACACGGGCTTCGGACTCGCCACGTTGTTGAGTCTGACATGGACGGCAGAGGGGGTCTGGCAGTTCGGTGCCGTGTGGACACAGGTTCGCATGCTGCAGTTTGGGTTGCTGCTGAGCGTCTTTGTTCTGCACACGTTGCGGACGCGACACTACCTGAGTGGCCTGAGTGTTTCCCTGCTGTTGGTCATTGGCGGCGTAACATTTATCGCCGGGCAGAGGATTCCTCCTGAGGTCCTTGTTGCATCGTCCACGATCGCGACTGCGGTTGTGTCCGTCGTCGGATATACGCTGGTCCGGCTGACGGCGAATACCGGCGACAGATTTTCATGGGATGCCATGCGACGTCAGTTGGGGCTGCATCTGGACGGACAGATCAGGTCGTCGATTCGAACAACCGCACACGGCGGTCAGAATTCGTGGGCGCACGCCTTTGTCGTGCCCATGTGTGATCTGAGTCTGATCCTGCTCACGATTCTGGCCGTCGGGTTTCATCTTCCTCAGTTGGTGTACGCAAACGCAACACTCAACGGATTGCTCGTGCCCGTCGCGACATCCGTACTTGTGCTGTGGATGATCGCTGCCGCTCGCGGACTGAAGAGCGGAATTGCGACAGTGACGGCGTCCATTCTGATTCCAGTCTGGGTAACGGCGATTGTGACCACCGTGGCACCGGGCGTACTCAATTACGCCATGCTGCCACTGGTCTGGTCGATTGCCGCTGCATCCATGGCACTGGTATTTCGAGGAAGATCATCGCGACTGCCCGACCTGGTCTGCCGGATCTCTGACCTCTGGTTCATGGGAATCATACTGGGATGTCTATCCCTTGTGAGTTGGCCGCTGCGAGCTGCTTCGTTGATTTCGCTGGCTGGGATTCTCGTTTTGGACTATTCGTCACTGACGCCTTCACGCCGCACGTGGCTGGCGATTGTGGTGAACATCAATCTCATCCTGGCAGCGCTTGGTCTCTGCGGGTTCAGCGGGTTTGCCCCTGCGATCCTGCTGTCTTCGGGCAATCTGATGTCCGTCGCGGCCATCCTGTTGCCGCTCCTCGGCGGCAGCGCATTGATCTTTGACCGAAAGTCGGATGCGTTCGAGCCCGTGATGGTTCAGGTGTGGAGCGGATTTCTGCGTGTCGTTGGAGCTCTCGCGATATTTGTCTCGTTCTTACAACAGGAGACAGAACTTGTGACGTCGATCCTGCTGTTGATCGGGTTTGGTACGTTCGCCGTTGCAGAATTCGTCGCGGCACTGCGCCACAAGCTGGAAGACCGCGTGTGGGCAAGCTTCACGGTAATCGCTACAGCGGTGTTGTGGATGTTTACCCATCACCTGATTGAATTCGGAGCAGGGATCAGTCAATTTGTGCTACTTGGCCTGTCGGTGATCATGCTGATCGTCAGTCGTCAGATTTTCGAGCGAGAATCGATCCGAGCCCTTGCTCGCCCATTCCGCATGGTTGGATTGATACTGCCACTGGCCGTCGCCTGCATGGGGATCGTAAGAGAAATCTCTGGGCGTGAAGTGATCTGGCCGGGAGCCAACTCTCTGGCTCTGCTGTGTTCAGCCGGACTCTACTTTCATCACGGCATGGTGCGACGCGAACGCGGATTCATCGTGCTGGCTGGCGGGATTCTGAATGTCTCACTGCTGTTGCTGTGGAAAACTCTCCATCTGACCGACCCTCAGTTCTACATGGTTCCCATTGGACTCAGTATTCTGGGCCTGGTGGAATTGATGAAGAAAGAACTGCCAAAATCGTCACATGACCTGCTTCGCTACATTGGAGCCCTGACGATTCTGGTTTCGCCGACATTCGAAATCCTCGGCGGAAGCTGGTTGCACCTGATCACTCTGATGGTGCTGTCCGTTGTCGTGGTCCTGATCGCGATCGGGTTGCAGTTGAAGGCTCTGATGTATGCTGGCTCGGCATTTCTGCTGGCCGATCTGGTGGCCATGATCGTGCGATCCACGATCGATCACCCGGCCTTGTTGTGGGTCTGCGGCCTGGGCCTTGGTGCCGCCGTAAT
>JAYUVA010000062.1:0-13976 GCA_043754375.1 Candidatus Kuenenia sp.
ATGATTCGTTTAACGGCGTGCCCATCGGGCCGCGCTTCGCTGCCAATCGCGGGGCGTTGCCCACGCGGTTAAACGATATTATGCCAAACTACTTCTGCCGAGGTGCTGATGTGCAACACCAAAAACGTCAGTTCGTGAAGATGCTGTGCATTCGCGATGCGCCGAATCTTGTTCCGGTGAGTGTCTTTTATTGACGAATATTTACACACCCAAATGCACTGGCTGAGCCAGTGGCACACCGTTTCGGTCTTCATCGACAGTGCCACCCAGCCGCAGATTTCGTTCTATACCGCACTGGATTGAGGATGGCACATTCGTTTAACCGCGTGGGCAACGCCCCGCGCTTGGTATTTCAAATTTCAAATACGAAATTTCAAATAGAACAATCGCGGCCCGCTGCGCACGCGGTTTAACGAGCCAATGCCGACCGCGTGCAGTAGCGCACCCGGTTTTTGTACGGAAGTGTTTCCGGCTATTTTGTCCCCATTCGGTTGTCCCCATTCGGTTGTCCCCATTCGGTTGTCCGCATTTCATGCGACGCAGGGAGACAACCGAATGTGGGGCAACCGAATGAATCGCACGGAAATAAGTAACGGACAGCCTGAACGCCCCACGGATCTGTCGCTTTCCAGAATCTCGAAAATGTGTCATTCGTGGCCGCGTGAGGTATAGCGCTGCGCCAGCTTGTTCACGGATTCCAGACTGGTCTTCAGGAACTCCGCGACTTCCTGCGCATAAAGCCGATTCTGATTGAACAGTGCGTGCTGCTGTTCGGCCGGAACCGCGATCACCTGCAGCCCGGCCTGGCGACCGAGCATGCGAATCCTCGCCAACTGATACCAGTGACTCACGACGATAATGCGTCGGTCTTCTTTGAGTTCCTGCAGCGCGGCGGCATTTCGCATTGAGTCTGTGGCATTGATCCCGGCAGAGTCGAGCCGCAAGTTGGTCTCCGGGACTCCGGCATCCAGTGCTGTTTTTTTCATGGCCGCAGATTCCGTGACGCTGCCTTCGCCCGGGCCTCCGGACAGAATCAGCAGCTTTCCATGCCCGTCAAGAAATAACCTGTTGCCCGCCGCCATGCGGTCTACCACGGCTTCGGACGGCGTGCCGTCACTCTCGACGGCACAACCCAGAATCAGAATTGCGGGAGCCGCATCCGACGGAATCGGGTCACCGATCGACCCCGACTGCAGCGTGACAACAACAAACCCCAGGACCGCCAGGAGGCTGCTGCCGGTAATGATCAAGAGCGACGACTTTCCGTATGCTGAAGGCGTATCGCCGACAAGGATTCCCATACCTGCGACTGCGAACAACATCAGTATCCCCAGCGGACGACTCATCGCCGTCTGACGCAGATTTTCCGGAACGCGCTGAGTGACGTCCCACAATTCCCAGCCGGCAAACACGGCGACAATTGTGACAAGCACAAGCGTGGCCATCCAGACGGTCACCGGCAATCCAGGTTTCACTGAATACATCAACGACGCGGTCGCCAGCATCGCAAGGATAGCAATGCAGAGCGGCTGCATGATCATGCGAAAGTTGCACAGCCAGTTGTTCACGGCGCTCGTGTTGAAGGCGAAGACTTCAAGCAGATTCAGCGTGGTGATGATGGCGATGCCGAGTGCCGCTCCGCGTGAAACGCCGATCCAACCTGGGGCGTTTTGTATTCCATAGCCCTGAGTTGAATAGCGCGGTGTTGGTCGAAGTGCGGTTGCGGCGGGTTTCATTCTGTTAATCCCTTGTTGTCATCTTGCGGCGGCGGCGCTGCTTTGCGTGGCAGCGGGATTTTTGGGGGAGCGACTGGTGCAGGCAACAGAAATTCTGCTTCTGCCAGAACTTCTGACAACTGTTCTCCCAGAAATCTCGACGCAATCACGGCCTGCTGGAAGTTTGTATGTGTTGATGCATGCCAGGCATCCTTCGCAAACTGCTCCGCCGCCGCTTTCAGTTTACCCAGCTTCTTGCGAACTGTCCTGAAGTAACCTGCCGGATCGTGGATCTGTGTCTCCACCGCGCGGAACACATCAAAAATTGTCCTCGCCATTTCATTCAGTTCCGGGAAGTCCTCGACTTCGTCGGAATGTTTGACGAAAGTCCGAATCATCCACGCATGGGACATGAGTTTCTGACTACGTTCCACCAGCCTGGCAAGTTGCTGTGCATGGACATCACTCGCTGGTGCCGTCGGGATCGCTCGCAAATTGTCCGAATCAGTTTCTTCTGCAGAACCCATGTCAAAATCTCGCTCGGAGTCTGTCCCGATGCTCCAGGACCGTGAGCCGCAACGCGTTAGCGGGCTGTTGATCTGATCGTTTAACCCTGAGCCGCAGGCGACGGCGTCACCGGAATCCGTCGCCTGCGGCTCGGGGTTAAACAAAAAAATGCTGACTGTGTATCCTGAATCAACAACCCGCTGGTTGCGGGAAATTCGCCTACAAAAACCGGCGGCTAGCGCCTTGCCGCAAAAAAATAACGGTATCAGACAGATCCTAAAGGACCCGACATGATTGCCCCGACAGAAGAGACTTGTGAAGGCGTTCCGGAACTGGAAGATCGTCCACCCGAATTTCTGGTGTTGGCTCGTTATGGCCGCGTTCCTCAGGTGGCAAGGTTTGCGGCATGGGGTGCTAAGCCGGAACGAACGGCGACGGTCGTCGTTTCGACCGATCGAGGCCAGGAACTTGCGACTGTGCTTCACACATTGGCTGCGAATGCAGTGATGCCGGAAGGCGAAACAGCGACGCCGACCGGCGAGTTGCTGCGACTTGCGACTGCCGACGATCTGGACCGCAGTGCAAAGGACCAGAAGGCAGCCGAGGACAGTTTCGCCGATTGGTCAATGCGCGCGGAAAAATGGAAGCTGCAGTTGGAACTGATTGACGTTGAACGCACGCTCGATGATCGTCTTATCCTGTATGTACTCAACGATCGCAGTGCTGAAACAACTCGACTGGCGTTGCTGGCTGCAGCGGGCGGCTTTGGCGTGATTCATGTGCAGCCCGTGAGCGCTGAAGGTATCGTGAAGGCCAGCGGTGGTGGCTGCGGTACATGTGGTACGTAGCTTGACTCCCTGAGTCGAGAGTGCCGGTTTACGTCCGGGAGAAACCAAGGCCGCAGTGTGGTAACCATCAGCTGAAAGTCACGAGCCTGATAGTATCAGCCCTATACATAAAGCAGATCTTGAAATGACCGCAATTGAGCTGTTCGAATCTGAACGAAACAAACAAAGGGGTCCTTCGAAAAGCATCGACGATGCAATTCTGGACGCTGCCGAGAAAACCTTGATTGATCAGGGCGACTTTCATCGACTTTTCGATGCAAAGCTGATTCGTGCGCGGCATCGACTGGGGTTGCCGATCACTCAGCCAACGTCACTGCGGAATCTCCCGGAAGAGCACGAAGCTGCGTTTCGGGATGCCTATACTGCGGCCGCGCGTGAGGTCGGCCAGCGATTTCTGCATGCTGGTCAGTTGCCCGATGCCTGGGCGTATTTTCGCACAATCAATGAAACAGATTCGGTCCGCGCTGCGATCGAAAGACATGTCGCCGTTATGCCGCCGGAGCCGGGACCAGGGCTCGACGAACTGCTGAACCTTGCACTGTACGAAGGCGCTCATATCGTTGAAGGCCTGAAGCTGCTGCTCAGGACGCACGGAACCTGCAATACCGTGACTGCGATGGGCCAGGTGATGCCTCAGATGACGCCTGAAGAACGCCGTGAGGCAGCAGCCATGATGGTACGAAACATCTACACAGACCTGCAGGCCAACGTGCGTCGTGATGTGGAACGCCGACAACCGCTCGTGAAGCCAAATGCTTCGCTGCGTGAACTCATTCTGGGACGTGAATTCCTGTTTGCTGAAGGTGGCTATCATATTGACGTGTCACATCTGCATTCGACCGTCAGCTTTGCCAGGCATCTGGATCGCGACTGTCCGGAACTGCAGATGGCGATTGAATTGAGCGACTACGGGGCACAACTGGCGGAACAGTTGCGGTATCCCGGCGACGTGCCGTTCGATGACTACTACGTCGCAAATCGCCATTTCCTCAACGCACTGGCAGGCGTGGACGTAGATGAATCGATGCAGTACTTTATTGACCGGCTGCAACAGGAACCTGACGCACCAGACCAGCGCATGATTGCATTTGTCATCGCCGATCTCGGTCAGCGTGTGGACCGCACCAACATGGCTCTGGAAGCCGCAGTTCCGTTTCTGAAGCAGATGGAAGACCCTGCAGGGTTTTCGTTCACAGCGTACTGCGTCGGTGCAAACCGCTTCGACATCCTTGAATCGTCGGCGCGCGAAGACAACGATGTCCTGCGACTGGCAACGGCGATGCTGTTGCAGAAATAGCCTTTGAAATAGTCGCAGGCGCAACCACGGAATACACGGAAGGAATCGCAGGAAGACGTTTGGAAGCGGCCCCGTGTTGATGCGTGAGATTATCGAGCGATCCGTTCGATTTGGACGCCGGGATGATGTCCGAAATTGACGAGAAAGCCGAGTCGATATCCAGTCGCTTTCAGGTAGTTGTGAAGTTGTGCGCGATGATCGTCAATCAGCTGCGATACTGCCTTCAGTTCAAGAATGATTTTGCCGAAGCACACGAGATCTGGTTCAAAATTTGACTTGAGTCTCCGCTGCTTGTAATCGAGGAGCAGTTTTGGCTTTGCGACAAATGGAATCTCAGAAAGTTCGAGTTCTATCTCCATGCATTCCTGATAAACCGATTCAAGAAAGCCGCATCCTTTCTCTTTGTAAACTTCGAAACACGCCCCTCGAATCGCAAATGATTCTTCTTCATAAATTAAGCCACTCATCGCCGCTCCCTTTCACGAATTTGAATCGCATTTGTTAACCACGGAATACACCGAAGACACGGAAAGCGTGGCGAATTCAAAGTTGAAATGCAACAGGGGTGGCAAGTGAAAGGCACCGGAGGGCGCATCTGGATAACGTAGGCAGTGGACGAATCTCCGTAACCGCCTTGCGTGATTCTGCGATTCCATTCCGTGTCTTCAGTGTATTCCGTGGTGAATTCTGCGATTCACCGTCCGTCAATCATGCAGCAGCCAGCGCATCCTCTTTCACATCCGTCAGCATTTTCCGGATCACGTCGTCTGCACTGATGCCTTCGGCCTGGCCTTCGAAGTTGAGGATCATCCGGTGGCGGAGAACGGGAAGAGCCATCGTTTTCAGATCGTCTCTGGCGACGTGATAGCGATTGTCCAGGATAGCGCGGATTTTCGCCCCCAGAATCAAAGCCTGCAGGCCTCGTGGACTGGCTCCATAGCGGACATATTTCTTTGCGGCAGCGGATGCGAGTTCATGATCCGGATGAGTCGCCACAACGAGCGCAATTCCGTAACGTCGCACATCGTTGGCAATCGGAATCATGCGAGACAATTGAGACATCTGCAGGATTCTCTCGCCGCTCAAAACCGCTTCGGCTTTGGGTTTCAGGTTCTCCGTCGTGCGATCAAGTATCGTTTCCAGGTCGCTCACCTTCGGGTACTTCACCAGCAGTTTCACAAAGAATCGATCGAGCTGAGCTTCTGGCAGCGGATACGTGCCCTCCATTTCCAGCGGGTTCTGCGTCGCCATCACAAAGAAGGGCTCAGCCAGGATGTGCGTCACACCGGCCACGGTGACGGAGTGTTCCTGCATCGCTTCCAGCAAAGCGGACTGCGTTTTGGGGGTCGCGCGGTTGATTTCATCCGCCAGCAGGACGTTGGCGAACAACGGACCCTTCTGGAATTCAAACACTTTGCGACCGTCGCCAGCTTCAGCAATGACCTGCGTCCCGATCAGATCCGCCGGCATCAGGTCCGGTGTGAACTGAATGCGATGAAACTCCAGATGCAGTGCATCAGCGAGCGTACGGACTGTCAGCGTTTTGCCGAGGCCCGGAACGCCCTCCAGTAGCACATGGCCGCCCGCGATCAGCGAGATCAGCGTGTCGTCAACGATTTCCTGCTGCCCGACGATAACCTTTGAGATTTCAGACTTCAGCCGATGAAAATCCTTACGAAAGTCATCCAGTTGCTGCTTGAGTTGTTCATCGACGTTCATTCGGTGCGAGCCTTGGTGAGAAGTTCGTAGTTCAATCTGAGATAGTGCGTCGTCACGACTAAGAATTTGGGTTGAGTCTGTCGGACGGACCAAGCGTAGCGCCGTTCCGGCAATGGCCAGACACCTGCCGGAACGGCGCTGCGCTTGGTCCAGCCTACCCCAAAATCACGACTTAACCGACCACTAGTTGTTCTGCAACCCGGCTGAAGGTGGAAACGCAAGCGGATCACTGATGGCATCCGGAACAAGTTGCAAAGAGTCACGACCGCCGTCAGGTTCAGCGGAGTCAGGTTCGACTCTTACGCCAAAAATCGGCAACTGGATCTGCATTTTCTCGGCCGTCAGTGTCGCCTTATTGCTTTTGACCACAGCATTGGTGATCGTCAGTTTCCCCTCGTCCGAAGACATCGAATCGCCTGTCACCGTGTAGTCGTCGATTTCCAGGATGACTTTCCCTTTGCAGGAAAAGCTGTAAGCCAGCTCCCCGGACGCTGATGCCTTCGCATCCATCGTGACCTCATCGCACGTCAGGATTGCGAATGGCTGTTCGGGCGCGGTCGGCTTGTTTGCCGTGCGTTTGACGTCTTTTGGGAGCGAGACACTGTCATCAGAGAAAAAGCCTTGAGATTCCTCTCGAGCACGATAGGGCAGTGACTTGTCGGGCGTTCCCGATTTTGTCACCAGCACAACTCTCAATTTGGGCTTCCATTCCGTTTCAACCGCTGCAGTGGATTTGGGTGCTGCCAGTCCCTCAGTCGGTGTTTCAACCGGTTTCTTTTCAACCGGTGCGGAATCACCGAAAGCCGGAGGAGCGTTGAGTGAGGCGGGATCGATCGGATTGGCGATGACTGGATTCGCCGACAGCGGTTTCGGCTGCTGAGCTGTCGCAGATCGGGCATTCGGCAGGACGTTTGCAGACACACAAACGGCAAACAGAAGGATTCGAGTTACCATGATGTCTTCCGCTCAAAATCTCGACTCGGAGCACTCGCTCAAGCATGATACACGATTCAAACCAGGGTTGAACAGGCGAGTTCGACTGCCTGGCACGGCTGGCCAGCTTGTACTACCAGCAGTTCAATTCTTGTTGTGCCGCGAAGATTTTCAGGCGGCGGTTTGTAGAAGCTGTGCTCCTGCATTAACTTCGACCACACCAGGGTTCGGACTCGGTGACGGGCAAATCGCAAAGTAGCCGTCAGGAGAAGCGCCGTGTGGAGTACTGCCAATGGGGCGAGGATTACTGGTCCCGTCGTGGAGCGATCATCGGATCGACTTCTTTCTATTTCGACTGTCCCGGATTCACGACCCGAGCAGGAAATCGTGTTGAAAATGGTGTCTGGAGCTTTGGATGCATCCGAATACACAGCGAAAATCTGATGCCGGAGAGTAGCCATGGTGCGTTGCGCTCTGCTTCACGCACCCTACAGAAATCACCGATTCACAAACTGACCAGCCGTGGATGTTCCTCGGAATCGCGTGACACGACAGTTCCCCGGCTGTAAACTTTTCGCATGCCGCTGCGTTGACACATCCATCGTAATTTTGGAAGGGAAAAACTTCATGATAGTCCGGAATGTGCTCGATACTTTTTTGTTGGCCGTTGGACTCGTGGCGCTCACGGGCCAGGTGAGCGGCACCGCTCACGCAGCGCCAGCCGATGATCCGGAAAAGGGCGCATCGACGCTCGTCGATCTGGGGGATGACGTGACTCTTGAAGTGGTTTACATTCCAGCCGGTGAATTCAGGATGGGCAGCACGGCTGCCGAGAAGGCCTGGGCCACGGGAATCGAAGGCGGCGCCACTCCGGGGACGGAGCGCGAGTCGTACGAAGGCAAAGCGCCGCGATTGATGCAGGTGAAAGACGGTTTCTGGATGGGGCGCACCGAAGTCAGCGTAGGCCAATTTCGGCGTTTCGCTGAAGAAAGTGGTTACGTGACCGATGCAGAGAAACCGAGCGGACATACTCAGGTTTTTGATCCGGAGTGGACAATTACGGCAAAGGCACCGCCGCATCCATGGATACCAATGGAAGGCAAAAGCTGGCGTGACCCGAATTTTGGATTCCCGTTGCAGAACGGCTATCCGGTCGTCTGCGTGAGCTGGAATGACGGGAGAGCTTTTTGCGAGTGGTTGACGAAGAAAGAACGCGAAGCAGGGCGACTGGCTGAGGGGCTGGAATACCGCCTGCCAGCCGAAGCCGAGTGGGAATATGCATGTCGAGGTGGACTTGACAATACCGCCTTTTGGTGGGGTGACGATCTCAAAGACGGCGAGGGAAGGCTAAACATTTCCGCCATCGATTTCCTGCCGGGGCGGAACAAAACCTGGCCGCTTGCCAAAGCACCCTGGAGCGACGGATTCTCCTTTGTGTCACCTGTGGATCAATACAAGGAGAATGGGCGGAACGGCTTTGGTATGGCCGACATGTGTGGCGGCGTCTGGGAAGTTGTACTGGATCACTTTGATCCGGAGGGGGGCCATGAAGAACTCTATGTTGTCACGACAAATCCGCGTCCCGTATGTCGCGGAGGCAATTATTTTGATGTGCCTGGCAATGCCCGCTGTGCTGTGCGCCTCGGGCTCCAGGGCCCCGCCTATTCCGACTCCCGCGATGGCTTCCGAATTTGTCTGGGAGTGCCGAAGGGCTGAGTCGTTCAGCATGGGATCAAACGGGAGAACGCCTCATTTTCTGCTCAAACAGCCGCGCTGTCGAATGAATCTTACGGATCGATCAGGCTCTGCAATGCGTTGTGCCTCGTTAACGTGGTATCAAGCGCGGGTACGTTGCAGTTCGGGAATTGGTGCTCCGGAATTGAGGATTGGGACAGGACGGCCGGCAAAATCTGCGATGGCCACGTGTTCGTAGTCGATACCCAGATGTTTGTAGATCGTGGCCAGGAAATCTCCCGTGCCGACCCGACGATCGACTGGGTCTTCGCCTCGGGCGTCGGTCGCACCAATCACCTGTCCAGTGCGGATTCCACCACCGGCAAACAGCATGGAGTTTGCCCGTGGCCAATGGTCTCGGCCCGGCTGGACCGTGCCTGCTTCTCGACTGGCCACACCGCCGCCGCTGCTGGCAACGTAAGAGATTCGCGGCGTTCGCCCGAATTCGCCAGCGACGATCACCAGTACGCGCTGATCCAGTCCGCGGGCGTAGATGTCTTCAATCAGGGCCGAAACCGCCTGATCGAAGACCGGAGTTCGAAATTTGTACGCATCAAAGACGTGCTGGTTAACGGCATGATCATCCCAGTTCTGGACTCGCCCACACAGCGGGCCATCAAACTCGGTTGCGATGATCTCGACGCCCGCTTCCACCAGGCGTCGAGCCATCAGCAACTGCTGTCCCCAGGCGTTCATGCCATACCGTTCGCGACTGGATACAGACTCCTTTCGCAAATCAAAAGCGTCGCCTGCCTTTGGACTCGTGAGCAAACTCAGCGCCTGGGCCTCGAACTGATCAACGGCGGTCAACGTCCCTGATGTATCCAGATCCCGACGCAGAATGTCGAACCCGGACTTGAGCTGCATACGGCGTCCTAGCCGTTCCTGCTGGTCAGGTGCGAGACCGACATTTGGGACCTCAAACGCCGGGCTGCTGGGATCACCTACAATAGCAAACGGTGCATGGGACGGCCCCAGATAGGCAGAGCCTGCAATCGTAAAATTGTCGTATCGATCCACCGGATTAATTGCCACGTAATTCGGCAGATTACGCGAGGCATCGTGGCGCACAAAATCTGCGACCGACATCCAGTCAGGAAGCCGCGGCATTAACTTGTCCTGGGAATCCGGATCACCAGCGAGAACCTGCAACGATCCGGCAGGATGCCCGCCTCCCGTGTGGGCAATGGAGCGGAGGATGGCATACTTGTCGGCTATCTTCGCGAGACGGGGCAGAAGTTCACAGACTTGAATGCCGGCTACGTTGGTGTCGATTGCCGAGTACGGTCCGCGAAATTCGGACGGAGCCTGCGGTTTCGGATCAAACGTTTCCAGATGACTCGCACCACCCCGCAGCCAGACCATAATCACTGCAGTCTTCGGAGCACCAGTCATTGACTTTGCTGCGGCCTGAAGCCGAAACACATCAGCCATGCTCAGTGTCGTAAAGCCCGTTAACCCGGCCTGCAGCAGTTGACGACGGGAAACAATCGCCCCGGGTCGGTAACGCCTGAGCGATTGTGAGGGGCGATGCATGCGTGTGACTTTCTCAGATTCGCGTTCGAACAGGATCCGACATGATGATGAGCAGTTGCGTGGGAGCGGCCACGGACAGTGGCATCGAAGAAGCGGAGAATCAGCCGGCCATCTTCGCGGCGCGGGCTTGCGGGATCGAATATGCCATCTCTTCTGTTTTGTTCTTCGTCGTTCGGATAGTCTTCGATGACCTCCCCGTTCGCAATTGCTTCGCGCAGTTCTTGCACGGCGATGCGGCGCAAAGTTGTCTGATCGACCGCATGCTGCGAGTACTCGAATTCGCCGGACCCAACTTTGATTCGGATTGTGTCGATGAGTGACATGAAACTCATCGTAGCCCGGTGGGGCCGACGCGACAACGACTCATTCGCCAACGGATCGAGTTTCCTCACTGGCAGTACAAAGCTGCCGCCAGTAGTATCCGGCCCGGCTAAAGCTGTCGTTAAGTCGATGAAGAGCTCTGGATGAACCTGGGGAGCCCATCCAGAGCTACGATTGCTGTCCGCCGCCGCAATTCGTCCACGGCGGAATTCGCCTGTCCAAGGACGACATCAAACGCTCGCGACCGGGCGGCACAAAAGGTGTCAGCGACGAATGGCACTGTCGTGATGATGAAACTGACTCTTTTGGCGCGATTCTGCGAGACCTACATCCGACTGGAGAAGCGGATCGTTCATTCCTAAGCCACGCAAATCACTCAGCGCCCGATCGTGACAGTGCCATTCGTGTCAGGAACCGTTTCCAGCAATAATGGATTATTTGGTTCCTGACACCTTTGTTTTCCTCTAAAAACGCACCGTCGGGGGCTTAGGTGCATGGGGTTGCCCTGGCATTTGTTCGTGCTCGTGCTCAGCATCGCGGTGCTCGTGCTCGTAATCGACACCCAGTCAAGGATGCCTCGATTCGATTACGAGCACGAGCACGAGCACCGTTTCACTGAGCACGAGCACGCCAATTGTGTTTGAATGCGAACTATCCTTTCTCAGAGGGGCGAGGGTCGAAAGTTCGCCCGGCGTTGGTCGTGCAATGCGACATCAATAATCGTCGATTGGATAGCACGCTAATTGTTCAGATCACATCTCGCATTCAACTGGCCCGGAAAGAGGCAACCCAATTGTTGATCGAAGTCGCCTCGCCTGTCGGTCTACAGTCGGGGCTGGTCAATGACTCGGCGGTTGCCTGTGAGAACATCTACACCGTGCGCCAGACCGGGATCATTCGGATCATCGGTTCACTGCCGGAGAATGTCATGCGGAAGGTTGATGGCTGCCTGAAGGCGGCGCTCGATCTCGATTAACGCTGACGTGGTAAGCTGTCCTCGTGCTGTCTCTGATCACAGTCCCGGCGAACAATACGCGCGGATCGCAGTATATGGAGAAGTCACTGGCCTCCATGCATCAGGCTCGGTTGCGGCATCCCGTGTCGCTGATGTATGGATCGCATGATTCCCAAATTGGGCTGTTTGTTCGCAGTACTCCGCAGCCGAATCATACGATGCTGGAAACGTCCATCTCGCAACCCCTGAACAAAGTATCCGCCGAGTTTCCTGATGTCGCGCGAAGGACTGGCAACTCTCTGACATCCTCCGACCGAAGCGGCTCAGGCGGAGCGGATGCAGGCCATCGAGTTCACGGAGCTGGAAGCTCCGGCGTCTTTCTACTCAGAAAAAGAAGTGGAGGCGGTGGTGCTGGGGCGGGTTTTGTTCCGAGATGATCGGCGACCGGTGGTGCTGGCTCTGGAAGACTGGTATGGGGATCATTGTGCCTCGATGCTCCGCAGCGAGAATTCCCGCCACAGAGTGTCGGGGCACATTGGACAGCGAACAACGTGGGCGGACCGCAGGTTTCCGAGCGGCAGCTCGAACCGGGTCAAGGGCGCTCCGCCCTTGCTGACTCAACTGGACGACCCAACCGCCACCGCCGTCTTCGGCAACGTCGGCTCCATCATCACCTTCCAGGTCGGCAGCGACGACGAAGATCGCCTCCCCGAGCAACTCGGCAAATCACCCGGCCAAATCACCCCCGAATACCTCACCGGTCTGCCCAAATACACCGTCTGCGTCCGCCTGCTCATCGACGGCATGCCGAGTAAACCGTTCTCGATGCAAACAACGCCGCCGCCCAGTGATGCAATTGATCCGGAGCGTGCGGAAATCATCAGGCGTGTGACGCAACGGAGCTTCGGAAACGCAGTTCGGCCCGTAGATGTGAGAGCACTAAAAGTATGAGTGAACCAGCTTCGGTGTGTCGGACGAAAGTTGTCCTCAATGACTCTCAAGTTGTGACCACCGGAGCAGCTCAGTTTGCCCTGGACGCCACAATGTTGTCCGACGTGGCGAATACGCGCGATGCTTCCGCAAAAACTTTACGGTTTTTGTCAAACGAACTTGACTTCCACCGCAGGCTGCTAAATACTTAGCACGAAATGCTAGGTGTTTAGCATTCCATATGGGAGGAAAATGATGGTCAGGAAGAAGACAACGCCGCTTGAGCTTGGAAAACGTGAGCGGCAAATCTACGAAACAGTGCTGGCTCTGAAAGAAGCATCGGTCAGTGAAGTGCTGGCTCAACTGGAAAGTCCTCCGAGTTACTCAGCCGTGCGGGCGACAATGAGTTTTCTGGTCGAAAAAAACTGGCTGAAGTATCGACAGGAAGGCCAGAAGTATCTCTACAGCGCGGCCGTGGGGCAGCAGAAGGCGCAGAGAAACGCGGCCGCTCGGATGTTGGCTTCGTTTTTTCAGGGCTCGGCAACGGATGCAATCGCGGCACTGCTTGACGTGTCGGCTGCGGATTTGTCGGACGAACAGTTTCAGCAAATGATTCGAATGATCGAAGACGCTCGGCGGGAGAATCAGTCATGAGTTCCGTTTCCGTGTTGAGTTGGTTGCAGCAGGTTGCATCTGAACAGTTACTTGGGCTTGCCGTTTCCAGCGCACTGCTGTGCGTTGCTGGTGCAGTGGCGGTGCGACTGGCAGTTCGCAGCAGCGCAGCCGTGCGATTTTGTATCTGGCAGATGGTTGGCGTTGGTATCGTGGCATCGACGTTGCTGTTGATCTTTACCCATGGGATTGCGTCTGACCAGTTGTTTCCTGAGGCTGAATTGTCATTTTTCTCTCAAGAAACGTTGCCACAAGTGCCTGTGGAAAATGTGTTTGAGGATACGGCATCTCCGATGCAATCCGCGTCGTTCAGAGAACCGACATCGCCGCTAAAACCTGCGGAGTCGCAGTCTGCCGCTGCAGACTCCGACGCACGATCGGTTGCCGCATTCAGTGCGCCAGTTCAGAGAATCGAAGTTCAGCAGTCCACAGGAACGACTCGGTGGCAGGCGTTGTCAGTCTTTTTAGTCAACATTTCGGCAAGCTGCGCAGCGGTTTGGATCAGTGTTGCAATTCTTCAGTTCCTTCTGCTTTTGAGGTCGTTTTGTCGAGCCATCATGATCGCGAGGAAGGCCACGCTGGGTGTTCCTGAATTCGCAGCGTCAGCATTGCCTCTGGCAAAGAAACGGCTGAACGCTGCATCCACAGTGCGACCCCGGTTGGCCGTTTCGTCTGACACGAATGTACCACTCACGATGGGCGTTCTGCGACCTGTGATCGTGCTGCCGCAGTGTTGCGAGTCGTGGGATCAGTCGCGGCTGATCATGGTGCTGGCTCATGAACTGGCACATGTCGAACGCCGAGACATC
>JAYUVA010000063.1:0-4693 GCA_043754375.1 Candidatus Kuenenia sp.
GCAACAGCAGGGACACCGCGTGGCGATGATTGGCGACGGCATTAACGACGCGCCAGCGCTGGCCCGCGCGGAAGTCGGCATCGCTATGGGCGGCGGCGGCACGCAGGCGGCACTCGAAGCCGCCGATATCGCATTGATGACCGACGACTTAGCCAAAATAGTCACGGCGCGCGCCATCGCACGGCGGGCTTACCGTACGATTCAGGAGAATCTGTTCGTCGGCGTCGGAGTGGTTCACGTGTGCGGCATTACAGCGGCCCTGTTAGGGTGGATCGGTCCCATTCAGGCAGCCATTCTTCACTTGGGGCCGGACGTGCTCGTGTTTTTGAATTCGGTGAAACTGCTGCGTGTCCGGCTTGAATAGATTTGGCAACCGAGCCCGGCTCGCCCGCAGACTCCGGTTCGATGCAATGTGGGAGAAAATCATGTGACAGCGAGGAATGCTGATCGCGTTGCCCGAACCGGAGGCCTCCAAATCGGATGGCAATCAAACTGAAGCCGCAAGAGTCAGGACATCTTCAAATTTTGCTACTCCCGTCGACTTCATCGCGGATCCAGTGACGTCGACTTTGCGGGCAGGTGACGTCTGGCTAAATGCTAATTTTTGAGGATCGCTTCGTGGGACTTGTTGACGATCAACCTCACCGATGGCCCGTGCCACTTCAGGCGCTGGAGCACCGCTCCTTTCGTACACTCTGGCTGGCTATTTTTGTCAGTAATGCCGGGTCCTGGATGCAGCGCGTGGCCACCGCCTGGATCATCTATACCATGTCTGAGTCCGCAATGTGGCTCGGAATTGACGCCGCATTGACGGGATTGCCGACTTTACTCCTGCTGCCGCTCGCGGGCGTCCTGGCGGATCGCGTCGACCGCCGCGTGGTGCTGTTGATCACCAACCTGGTGAATGCTTTGCTTGCAGTCGCACTCGCGGTCCTCTGGTGGAGCAACTCGCTCACGATTTGGGAACTGCTCAGCGTCTCGTTTCTGAGCGGAGTCGTAGCGGCCTTCGCAGCACCCGCGAGTCAGTCGCTTATCCCAACTGCGGCGGGTGAGGATCATATTCCGACCGCTGTCGCATTGAATTCATTTCAATATAACGTCGCGCGGGCCATTGGTCCGGCGGTGGGAGGGCTGGCGCTTACTGGATTGGGGGCTGGCTGGTGCTTCCTGCTCAATGCTTTGAGCTTTCTTGGTGTACTTGGCGCGGTCTTCCTTCAACCAAAGGTGCCACCAGTTAACGCAGTAAAGCCTTCAATTCCAGACAGTCTAAGACAAGGCCTAACCTTCATCCGGGATCGGAAAGACGTACGGCATTTGCTTATGCTCGTGTCGCTGCTCGCATTTGGTGGCGCTCCAATGGTGACGCTCCTGCCCGCTGTGGCCAAGACCTTGCTTCATGAGCAGGCCGGCACATATGCGGGTCTGCTGGCGGTCTTCGGAGTGGGCGCTGCCTTGTCGGGCATTCTGTTGACATTTTACCGGCCGGGACAACATTTCAAGATTACGATCGTTGCGCTTATTATTGTGGTTGGAATCTGTCACATCTTGATTGCCTGGACCACGGACAAATTCCTGGCGTTGATCATCACGTTCGCTGCGGGATTAACATTTGTTGGCGCGATGATCGAACTGGGGACCGGCTTATTATCATCGACGCCCGACACTCTTCGCGGGAGAGTTAGTGGCGTTCAACAGCTTTGTTTTCGTGTTGCCCAGCCAGTTGGTTGCATGGTTGCAGCCCTCCTGACGGAATACGCCACCATACAAACGGCATTTGTTGCATTTGGAATAGTACTTGTGCTCGGAGCGTCGCTGGTCATGTTTACTCACTCACGCGAACTGCACGCCTAACTCAGAATTCTCCAACGACCTCCCCTCCTGCTCGGGACATCAGCGACTGATAGATCTGAAGGTCGATACTGCGGGACACCAATCGCACTGATCCGTCCGCCAGGCCAAAGAAAACACCTCCCGGATGCTGACTGTTGAATCCAGGGAAGCTGCGTCCCCCAGTTGTCGGCGTCTGCTGTCCGGAACCGACCACGCGGGCCGTCGAATCACTGCACCAGGGTAAAGCACCGATCCAGAGCGTCAAATCGACGTATGTCAGGTTATTCCCCATGAAGTCCGTCCGCTGCCTTTCGGAAACACGGCGTTCGCCGATCAGGAACGTTTGACTTGTTCCATCTGTTACATCTCGAAATCTGGTGGCACTGTTTCTGGAAAACATCCCGTTGCCATGATCAGGGTCGTCAACCATGTCCACGTTTCCAAACACACCGGCATAATCCGATCTGGCCATCTGGAAGAGTTTGGGTGCGGGCGGGTGAAACAAGAACGTCGCCGGTTGAACGGGAATAGATCCATCCGGTTCCTGCACGATTACCAGCCCAACTTCCTGATAGGTGTTTGTCGGACATAGAAAAGTTTTGATGCTGTGTGTTTGCCACGGCAGGTTCGTCGCTGATGTCATCGATTCACTGAACTGCAGCCGCTGAAACAAAGCAGACTGTTCCAGGTCTGGCAGTAACATGGCTCCCCAGCCCCAACCTTGCTTTTGCCAACTGGGATCCGCCGTCCAGCCAGACGGCAAGACTCCCATGCGGTCGTGGTAGTTGTGCATCGCCAGTGCAATCTGTTTAAGATTGTTCCGACACTGCGTGGCCCGTGCAGCTTCACGGGCTGCCTGAACGGCAGGCAGAAGCAATGCGATAAGGATCGCAATGATGCCAATTACGACTAGCAGCTCAATCAGCGTAAAAGCGTGTCGAACGGTTCGCATCGTAGCTCCAAATTCAAGGACATGACGCCCACGCAAGTGTCATCGGGCGACTCGGTTATCATTCATGACTGCAGGATACCGAGTATCGAGAAGCATTTCCTCTTGGAAATGCTGTGTCAATTCCGGTCAGGAAATGAGCCGGTGCTATGGGGAGGACTATAGTTTGGCGTGCCAGCAAATTTCAGCCCACAGCAACGCCGAGAGAGAACGCATCAGCGACATACGGCGATGACCAAACGGACCCGAGTCTTTGAGCTGACAACCCGATTCAGAATATTCTTACCGCGCGGAACAACTCGAGAGTGACACTTCTTACCGCCTGGAATTCCGGCCAATGACGATCAGCTTCAGCGTATTGGCTTCGATTGCCGGCACTGTCGCCGTTAAGGAACTTATGTCATAGGAAGCAAACATCGGGTCAACAGGATGTCCATGGTCTTTTGAGTGTTTGACGGTTCCATCATTGATGATCAGCTGCATTACAATGAGGCGATGTTCGCCTGCACAGGCACCGTCGTCGCTGCCGTAAGTGCCCAGCACAAAACTGCCGTCATCACCGATCGTCCCGGTTGCCGTGAGCTTATGATCCTGAGAGGACAGATCCACGGTCCCGGTCCGGACCGGAGAACCATCATCGAAGACGATCGTTCCAGAAACCAGCGTCAGCGCGAACAACTCCAGGGAATCCGGATATCGCAGAGGAGCAACGACAAAGCCGTTCGCGTCACATGGAGAACCGGGCTCACGCAGCGGGCGGAGCACGGCACTGCAGAGGCAGACAGAATCCCAGCAGGGGATCCGCACATTGAGGCGTGTCAATGACGCTGGTTTGCTCAGCGATCCCCGGCAGCTCAATCAGAACGACGAGCACTCGCGGAGCTGAAATTGCCTGACAAATCGGACAATTTGAACAATCGTGCGGGGCTGAATCATTAGGCGACTGCCCCTTGCTTTGTTGCCTTGAATTGCTGCAGCTGGTCGCAGCATGACCATGCGAACCAATGGAGTGATGATGCTGACAGCACGAGGTTTCGGGCTGTTGCGCAGGAGTTGTGCAATAAGCCCCATCAACAGCGGTGTGCAGCCACGGCGCACTCGATGGAAGGAGAAGCTGCCAAAGAATCAGCAACCATGTAAAGTTTTGAGCGCGATATTTGGGCATGCTCTCTGGGCCAGGGAGGTTGAATTTCAAAAGCTCCGAGCCCGACCAGTGACTCGCATATTACTTCATGCTTACGTCACGATCAAAGGCAAACGCGGGAAGAGAGGATCCATTTTCTGGCAAGCTGCTCATTTGCGTGGACATGTTGCTCTTCCCGCCGGTAGACCTCTCCGCAGTTTGAAACACGCATTGCCCCTATGCAAGGCCATTCAGTGATTGATATTTACCCACTCAAAACGCCATAAGAAGTGGGGACCAATGGGGTAAGCAATCGCCCCGATGCAACAGCCCAAGAGTGATCTCTCGTCGTCGCACGATGTTCCCCAACGAATGAACGGTTTTCGGCGGTGAACGCTGCACTGTTACGGTGAATCTGATCCAATCGATCGACGATACAGAACAAATCAAAACTCAATTGCGAAGACAACAAACAGGAACGGAAGCGAGTGGAACGAAAACCTCTTTGTGCAAGGCACATTGAGAATTACCTCCTCTCACTCCCGTCCATGCAGTTTCATCCACGTTCGTTCGATTTCAGTGGGGGAACGGCTCACACTGCCGGGAATGCCTAAAAGCCCACTATTCCCCGTCGTCCGCACGGGCCTGATGGCGTGCAACTTTTGCATGCAATCAAGTCCGCACGGCTCGACAAGACAATGGCTTTCGTGGAGGTTCGCAACCAGTGAGAACCCGTATCGACTCGCTTCCTGAGCGTGCGGCGTGTGTCGCACGATCAGCAATCGAAATCA
>JAYUVA010000064.1:0-2565 GCA_043754375.1 Candidatus Kuenenia sp.
TTCGCTGCTCCGCGTGGGACTCGGCGGGCTGGGCCGCGTTGGTTGCTGGATTCCAATTCGACTTGAAGCGGGCGGATTGCCAGGCGGTTCCGAGATCAGAGTCGTGGTCGTTGCAAGTGATGCGCGCGGTGATCAGTGTGCGGACAGTGTGGTCACGACCACGGCTGACAGTTCCGGAAATATCGCGATCGCCTCGGTCTTTATGACGGGACGGCTCGACGGCATCATTATCGTACGATTACTGGACAGCAGCGACCATGTCTTGTGGGAATTCAGCCTGCCGTGTCGCAGCATCGACAAGTTTCCCATTCAGGGAAACTCGGTGGAGACTGGCCCCGTGCCGTCATGGCTGACGCTGATGACTTATCGCCAGATCACGGTGGCTGCGATCGGTGTGCCGGATGCCCTGAATCTGCTCGCGAATGAACTGGCCTCCGGCAATGCAACCAAAGACACTCTGGCCGTCATGTCGATCAAATCCATTGACGATTTACCGACGTCACGTCGCGGGCTGGACAGCGTCGATTATCTGTTGCTCGTTGATCATTATGAGTTGTCGGAATTGCAACGGCTGGCAGTAGAAGAATGGGTGACCGCCGGGGGACATTTGATTGTCAGTTGTGGCGTCAACCTGCCGCAGTTGCTGCAATCCACTGTCGGCGACTGGCTCCAACCGATTTTTGAGATTGAGCCGACCCCGATGTTCAGTCAGGATCTTTCGGCGTTGCAGAATTTTGTGTCAGGTTCCAGCCAGCTTCAGACGTATCGCAAGCCGGTGGCGATCATGAAGTTGCGATCCAATCAGGCATGGTCGGTTGTCGATTCGATCAATGGGCCGCTGATACAGCGTGTGAGTTATGGTGCGGGAATGATCACGGTGGCGGCGGTAGATCTGAACGAGAAACCGGTCAGCCAATGGCTTTCACTCCCGCAATTGTATGAAATGCTGATCGTGGGCGGGCATTTGGACGTGGCTGAGAACCGCGCCTCCCGCGGCGGGCGAATTTCCAGTTCAGGTGTGTCCGATCTGGCAACGCAACTGGCCGCAGTGTCCGATGCCGTTCCTCCTGCGGATCGGTGGTCTACCTGGAGTGTCATGCTGCTGATCGTCCTGTTCCTGGTGGTGATCGGCCCCATGGACTATCTGCTTGTCGTCCGGGTTTTACGGAAACCGCATCTGACGTGGCTGACGTTTCCGATTTTGATCGCCGCCACCTGCGCACTGGCAGTCACATGGGTTGGAACGCGCGAGGCTGCTCTGGTCGTACGGCAGGTCCATTTGCTTGATGTCGCTCAGCCCAAATTCAGGCAAACGATCCGTCTGCGTTCGTGGGACAGCGTTTCCGCAGCCGATTCCGGACATATTTCTGTAACCGCAAAGCCGCTGCCGATCGCGACATCGGTCGATCAGCAGGCGCTTGACGATTCACGGACAACCGTGTCCTGGCATGGACGGGGCGAAGACGTTTACGGCGGATTGTATCGTGAAGGCGGCGTCGCACTGGGACGACAGATGAGTCACCGCAGCGATCGAATCAACGGACAGGACTCCGGATTTTCATCAGTCCCGACGCTCACCGATGGATCCTCAGCATTCCTCGCCGAAACATTTGTGGATGTTTCTGCATCAATGGTTGTGGAGTCGCACCTGCGCGTCCCGCCGAGTGGTCTGCTGGAGGGTGAATTTACTCATCATCTTTCAACGCCGATTCGCAACTGGGCTGTGGTGTTCGGGAACCGCGTGTATCGCCCTTCATCCAAAGCCAATGCCGATGCGCATGTGATTGAACCTGGCAAACCGTGGTCGCGCGAAAATCATGCGGTGGCAGTTTCTGACCTGCGTGAGTTCCTGAAGGGATTCCGAATGCCTGAACCTTCCGCGCAGAAGAAAACTTCCGCGTCACCGAATCACATTCAGATCAAGTCATTTTATAATACGCAGGGAACGAATCCCCTGGATATTCTGACGATGGTTTCGCTGTACGAAGTTCCCGGCGGCGAAACGTTTGTCAAACTACAGAACAACGCCTTGCGGCACGATGACGTGAGCGACGTGATCCACCTGAATACGGTCCTTGTTCTGGGCACGCTGGACATGCCGCTGTCCGAAATAGTTGTCAACGGAACCACCGTGATCCCGACTGAATCGCAAACAGTGGTCCGACTGCTGCTGCCCGTAATACGCGTCGGAAGTGTTCGTGATTCTCCTATGGCTGAACCGCTGGCCACCGTGCAACTGAACTGAAACAATTCCATGATCGAAACTCGAAACCTCACCAAGCGCTACGGCAATCTGATCGCCGCCAACGACATCACGCTGAAACTGGAAGACGGCGATGTGTTCGGGTTTATCGGACCGAACGGTTCCGGAAAGACCACGACCATGCGCATGATCGCGACGCTGCTGAATCCGGATCACGGCGAGGCGTACGTCTGCGGAAAATCCATTTATACAGATCAGGAAGAAATTCGCCGTCTGGTGGGGTTCATGCCGGACTTCTTCGGCGTGTACGACGACATGACAGTTGTTGAATACCTCGAATTCTTCGCCGCCGCATATCGCAT
>JAYUVA010000065.1:0-4150 GCA_043754375.1 Candidatus Kuenenia sp.
ACTCCAGTGGACGTGCGGCCTTCTGATGTCGGCTCTCGTGGAGATGCGCGAACTGGCTGCGGTGTCGTTTGGACGGATCAAAGTCACGACGGGAAACACTCTGAATTAAGAAAAGTGCCGATGGCGGAACGGGCACTCAAACGTTGCGGCGCGGGTGAAACAACTGCCACGCTGAACGGAATACTCCAGTGGTACCAGGAGCAACCTGCATTGAATGCGAAGCCCTTTCAGCCACGCGCAGCCTGATTCATCAAGTCGCAATGCCAGCGACCTGCAGTGCCATGTCGTAGATGGTACGTGTTTCCAGGACGCGATCATTGGACTCGAACATCGATGCGATCGCCTTCTTGTGGACTTTCATCTTCGTTCCTCCCACACCTAACGCGCCGTAACAGATGACGCCGAATTTCTCGACAGCTTTATCCATCGCGTTGATATCCGCGATCCCGACCGGAGGCACGGCATTCAGATCGATGGCCAGCCTGAGCCCTTGAATTCTTCGTAACGAACCGGATTCCAGAAAACAAACACCAGCCGCTCCTGCCGCCACGATCAACGTCGCGTTCTGACACAATGTTTCAAACTCGGTCAATTGCGACGCACATGCTGCCGTGACCCGAGCATTTTCAACCCTTGTACAAATTGTGATGCATGCCGATTCCGCGCGATCCAGCGTTCTTGAAACCAGCGTGACGTGAGCCTGTTCCAGAGCCAGCAACTCCGCCGCTCGAAGTCCCACCGGGCCTGTGGCACCCAGCACGACGGCCCGACAACCGACAAGATTCAGATGTTTTCGGGCACTCGCAATGGCGGCAGCGGCCGTCGTATTGCATCCGTTGGAATCCATCATCACGGACACGCGCATTGGCCCGAAAAACGTCTTCGACACCTTCCGCAGCAGCGCCTCCCCTGCCGCGACGTCGCTCCCACCGATGAAGATCGCCGAGTGCTTCAGATCCGCCGGACCACGCGTAAACATCAAGCCATGCACCAACCCCGTCACATTGTCCGGCGTCACGGAACCGTACGAGAACAGCTGCTCGACGTTTGCGTCCACCGCAACAACTCGGTCAAAACTGCTGGGAAGTACGTCCGTGTCGAATTGAGCGAGAATAGTTTTCAATTGAGTTTCCAGTCGCGGCACAGTGAAAGATGATTGACTCAGCACACGAACTGTCGCACACTTTTGCGGGAAACCGGAGGATGCGTTGTCAAAATTTCGGGGTCCGAGATGTACGGCAGGATAATCAGATGTTGCCAACTCGGCAACCGGCATAGATTTCGCTGCAATGATTGCGAACTGTCCCCGGAGCACCAGGAACTTCCACCGTCGGATCAACCGTTGCTGCAGATTGCTGCTGCCACATGTGGAGTTGATTCAATTTGATGCAGAGCCAGCGTATGCGAGTGTTTCCCGTGGTAACGGCCATCACGTCCATGCTCCTGATGTTTGTGGTGCTGGTTGCGAGTCCACTGGACGAACCGGCTGTATCGACCGGGCTGTTCAATATGCCCGTGCAGGAAATCGCACGGCTGCGGCACGGGCAGATTCCAGCGGCGAATGGGAGTGCAAAAAGTCCTTCCCCTGCCATCGTTGCTGCAGAGCGGCCATTCCAGCGGGGAGAAATACGTGACAATCTGGCGCTGGTCACAGAACTCAACACGCGATGGGAAGAATCACGGTTGTCGCTGGTGACGAGTTTCGATTCTCCAGCCACGTCATCACGCGGCGCTGTGATCAGCGGTTCGTCTCCAGCCGAAGTGGCGGTGCAGAAATGGATCGATGAAGGCACAGCTTCCGGGCATCACGGAATTCTGTACGACAATCGCGATCGCGATCATTCGAATCTGAACCGAACAAAGTTTCCTCAACTGGCATTCGTGGAATATGACGGAGCGGCAAAGAAAGCTGGTGCCGACTGGGGGCTGAGAATCGGTCAGGCATTTGATCTGCCGACGTTTGGCAATTCATCGACAGCGCAGGTCGGTTCTCCGTTCTGGCGGAGCAATCCTCGAATGGTGATGCACGACGATCCGCTCATGAAAATCGTGTACAACGAGTTCCTGAACAATCAGATGTACTGCTATCCCGAACACAGCGATTTCGATCGGGAACACGGCGATGTCTATCCCGCGAACACACCGTTCTGGGTCATCTCACAGGGATCGTCCGGATCCGATCAGCCGTTCATGGAAGCGATCGCGCTCACGTTGGCGGCGTTTCGTCCCGATGTCAAACAGAAGCTGGTGGAATCTCACTGGCTGATGCATGTTGTACAGATGCTGCTGCGTCGCAGTCAGAAATCGGTTCAGACGGATGACGACTACTATTCCGGCAAAGCCCATCCGGTCGTGTTTCAGGGTTCGGAACTGGATGCGCTACGGATGGTAAAGATGGCGCATGAACTTACGGTGGAGACTCTGCCGGCGATGGTTCGCATTCAGGTTGTGGAAGAAAACCTTGGCGTACCTGCTCGCGATTATTTTCATCCAGGCGCCGCGGAGATACTGTTCGACACGCCGGCCGCCGTGGCGCGCATCTATCGCACAACCGCGTTTCAACGCAGGATGGTCGTTGATGCTGGTACCAGCGCAGACCTGAACGGGCGACCGCTGACATTTCGCTGGGTGGTATTGCAGGGCGATGTGGAAAAGGTGCAGATTCGACGGCTCAGAGCCAACGGCGCTCGAGCGGAGATCATTCTGCAATGGCACGCCAGGTCGAACATCCCGGGACTGGAAGGCATGGAAACGAATCGCGTGGACATCGGCGTATTTGCCGACAACGGACAGACACCGTCATTACCGGGCTTTGTGAGTTCGTTTACCCTGGCAAATGAAGATCGCACATACTCAGACGGCCGAATTCAGTCGATCGACTACGGAGCTCCCGGTATCAGTGATCGCTACGTCGATCCACTGATCGATATTCCCAAGCGCTGGCGGGACGAGTACCGCTATTCGCCAACTTTTGAACTATTGGGCTGGCAACGCACATCCCCAGGCTCAGCGCCACAGGAGTTTGCCGCAGACGGTCGACTGATCGTCAAGACGGACGAAACTGGAACGCCGATTGACTTCCGGAAAGTCGCCTATGAGTCTATCGTAGACAAACGGAAAGTGCCTGTCCTGAAGGCTGTGGAGTCGCGGTAGTTTGTCTTCAGAAGTAAAAAGTTGGATTGAATCGGCCTACTCCAGAATCGTTCGTAGTCCCGGCTTTAGCCTGAACCAAGGCGTGCTGGCCACAAACGACCACAGGCTTTGGAATAAGTGCCACACTCGTGTGTGCGACGCAGATTCCAAAGCCTGTGGCCTGGAGAGATATGCAGGACAGTCTCCGATCCGGAGCAGTGATCCGTGTGCGGAGTAGCTGTCTGCCGCTGGATGTCTGTCAGAAGACATCCAGGATGTAGTGCGAACCGCTGTGGTACGGCTTTTCAGTCGGGTAGAAGTTGTACCAGCTTTTGTTGTAGACAGGGATCTGCATCGAAGGATCGTAGCGGTGGTACATGTTGTTGTACTGCTGCGGCTTCTGGAACGAATGTGGATAGTAGACGTACGGGTAGTGGTAAAACCGCTGCCAGTCGGATGGCTGTCCCGGTGGGGCAGCTTCGACACAACGGACGCCTGTCGCTGCGGCGACTGCAATGATTGCAAACATGACGATTCGCTTCAGCATTCCGTGCTCCTTCTGCAACCCAACGGGTAAATTCGATCGCCGGGCTTACTGGTCCCGACGATCGATGGCTCCATGCCGGTGTCGTGGTTGACACCGGCATATGAATCTGGACGAAGTCTCGGCAAGACGGACCGATCAGTTCGACAGTCGAAACTGTCTCAAATCGCCCCCGGAAACAGACTCATGTCCGCAATGCCGAGACTCGTCAGATGACTTCAGAAACTCCACTCACAGCCTTCAAGATCGGCGCGCAGACCCCCTTAGGATCAACACTTTCGGCAGAATCGTTAAAATCATCACGTGCAGGGTCGCTGGGCTGCTGACATGACGGGGCATGGCATCAGTGAGCAGATGGCTTAGTCGTTTAACCCTGAGCCGCAGGTTTTGAAGTTGCGCAATTGCAGTATTCGTCGCGAAATCGTAGCTTGACTCTCCAGAGTCGAGCCCCGTACGTAGCGAAAAACTCGGCTC
>JAYUVA010000066.1:0-4549 GCA_043754375.1 Candidatus Kuenenia sp.
ACTCCAGTGGACGTGCGGCCTTCTGATGTCGGCTCTCGTGGAGATGCGCGAACTGGCTGCGGTGTCGTTTGGACGGATCAAAGTCACGACGGGAAACACCCTGAATTAAGAAAAGTTCGGTCCTTCGAGCGTTGACGGGATTGTCAACGCACTACTACGACCTCTGCTGACTTCTGCTCGCCCGCGCTGAGTTACCTCAGACGGTCCGCATTTCGAGCAAGCTCTACTCGCGGATACGCTTGCAGATCTCCCCAAATAAGTACGTGAACCCGCCAGTGGCGGCCGGTCAGGAGCTACCGCTCCCGTGGACCGTCCACGGTGACTGGAGCCAGCAAAGTTGCGCCGGAATGGAGAAGCTGCACAAGCTCGCCATCTACCTCGGAGTCTGTCGGGAACGGTTTCGCACGTCACGGGACGGCTCACCTCAGAGCTTCCTGAGCCTCTATAGCGTTTCTGTTCGTAGCCTCGCAGCTTCGGCGTGAAATGTGTCCGGCAGCGACAGATCAGGCCGGCCCTTACGCATCACATTTCGCAGGCTTCCTCTCCACGGTGCGTTGCCTCCCGCAGTTGCCCTCGCCTCGTACTTCAATTGATTGGTTCCATTGGGTATACTGCCTCCAAATCAATTCCCGTTTTCGTACAGGGGACTTGCACCCCACAAGTTCACGCCCATGTTGCGGGGGGGCGCACCCCACGTACCGGAACAGGAAATGTCCAGAACCCGAACGGGGTTCCACAATCTGCCGCTGCTGCGATACCCGAACAAGAAATGAAATCGGTCGTGTAGAACCCCGTTGGGGCAGCCTTGTGAAGGTGTGTTGAGACTCGGAATTATTGGTGTTTGAGATATTGGGTTTGTTGAGGAAGATAAGGACATTGTCTTGATGATGACCAGATCAAACTCAACAAAACGTGACAAGGATGTTACTGAGCGGCCCGTTTGAAAAGTTCGTCGAAGCCAGTCCCGAGACGGTTATGATGCGAGGAATCATCGAAAACCTGTTTCATCCCGAGCGGCTGGATCAGCTGTTCGAAGAGAACGCTGTATCTCAATACACTCGGACCCTTCCTTTCTCCACAGTGGCGGAAGTCATGGGGGAAGTGGTGTTCAATGTAAATCCTTCGATTGGCGGTTCGCTGGAGGCGCGTGTGGATTCGCTGCCGGTTTCAACCAGAGCCTTTTATCTGAAACTCAACGGCGTCGAACCGAAAGTGGCCGCCGTTCTGGTGCGTGATTCGGTTCGCCAACTGGCTCCTGTGATTCGCACGCTGGGCTTCCTGTTCGGGATCTCCCGACTCAAAGGGCGGTTTCTGATTCGTCACCATGCCAGCATGCCTCTGGAAAAGACCGGCCGCAACAAACTGATGGGAGAATCTGAAACGGGCCGTGTCTTTGTAAGCGTCAGGAAAGATCACCGACCCGGAAACAGGTCGTTCAATGACTGTTTGCTGCGTGACAGTGAAACTGAAAACGGCGACTCGGGATGGTGAACTGGAAATCGTCATTCTGACGAATCTTCCGAAAAACGACGCCGACGCGATGACGGTGGCGTCTCTTTATCGCAAACGATGGACAGTGGAAACCATGTTCCAGGAGATGACGGACAAAAGGAATGGGAGACGAATTGATGGCGACGCAACCGATTGGTCGATCGTTCCGGAATCCTACGCGATCGGCCAGGACCAACTCCGAGAAAAACTCATCGGCATTGGCGACAAGCAGGATCCGATAAATCTCGACGTGAAGGTGAAAGTCGGCTGGGTGAAAGGGCAGAACCATCTCTATTTTCTGTACGAAGCCAACGACAACTACCGGGACTTCGCCCGCGAGGATCTGCACAACGATATTTTTGAAGTGGTCATCGATGGCGATCTGTCGGGCGGACCGCTGATCCGCCAGATGCACCGCCCGATCCTGCGCGGGCCGTTCAGACGCAGTTGACCGAAGACAAAATCATCGGCATGTCGTGGGCGATCCTGAATTACGACGACGAGAAAGCCGAGCGCTATGCCGGCTTCTGGAATCTGTCGCACAAGACCACGATGTACGGTGATGCATCCGATCTCGTGGCGTTCCGGTTGATGCCCCTCGAAAAGACCCTGCGCAAACCCGTGGAAGCCGACTGGTCTTTCCAGGTCGTCAGTCAGGATGATCGAGTGGTCGCCTTCCGTGATCGTTCGTTCGGCAATATGATCGCGTGGCGTTGGGATTTCGGCGACGGGACCTCCTCAACGGAACGGCATCCGACACATCATTATGAAAAGCCTGGAGAATTTATCGTCACGCTTAAAGTCGAAGGGCCTGCTGGCAAGGCTCGGCGTGCCAGGGTGTGGGACGTCACATTACCTTGACTTTGGATGAAATCAAGATAAACAATGATGATCGTCGGCTTCGATATTTCACTCATAGAGGTGGTCTGATGAGAAATGCGTTCCCCAGCATAATTCCAGGAACTTTTGCCCATTTGCTCTGGGCTTCCATCGCATTGATGGAAGTTCAACATGTTGTAGAGGGTGGTACTCCTAAGGTCAGCGTCGAAAAACGGCCGGCGTGGACGACTTCTCGAATCATGGGATATCCCGAGCCGCCGCTGCCGTACATCACCGAATCGGTGTTTCCCTCGCTCAAATTCCAACAGTGCCTGGAGCTGACGGCGATACCGGGAAGCAATCGCCTGTTGGTGGTGGAGCAAGCGGGAAAAGTGTTCACGTTTCCGAACCAGCCCGATATCGCCACAGCCGACCTGGCCGTGAATTTCGCTGAGCAAATCCCCGGCGTGCAGCAGGTCTATTCGCTCACATTTCATCCCGATTTCCAGCAAAATCGTTATTGCTACGTCTGCTATATCAAAGGGGACAGCGCGCCTGAAGGCACGCATGTGGCCCGGTTCCGCATGACGGATGCCGATCCACCGACAATTGACGTCACCACCGAAACCACCGTGTTGACCTGGCGGTCCGGAGGCCATAACGGCTGCTGTTTGAAATTCGGCCCCGATGGTTGTCTCTTCATTTCGACGGGCGATGCAGCGCCGCCCAATCCGCCGGACACGATGAAGACTGGACAGGATCTCAGCGATTTGCTCTCGTCTATTTTGAGAATCGACATCGACCATGCCGATGCAGAGAAAAATTACCGCATCCCCGCCGACAATCCGTTTGTCGATCGGCAGGGAGCACGCGGCGAAGTCTGGGCCTATGGATTGAGAAATCCCTGGCGGATGAGCTTTGATCGCATAACGGGTGATCTGTGGGTGGGGGACGTCGGCTGGGAGTTGTGGGAGATGCTCTACCGCGTGGAGAGAGGTGGCAATTATGGCTGGGCTGTGATGGAAGGCCGGCAATCGACCAACCCTGAATGGCCACGCGGACCGTCGCCGATCTTACCTCCGACGATCGACCATCCGCACACGGAGTCGTCGTCCATCACAGAGGGGTTGACGTACTACGGCTCAAGGCTCAAGGAACTTCACGGAACCCACATTTACGGCGATTACGACACGGGCAAGTTCTGGGGATTCCGTTACGTGAATGGCGACGTCGTCGATCACCGTGAACTGGCGGACACCACGCACCGGGTGGTCTCGTTTGGCGAAGATCATCAGGGAGAGTTTCTGATCCTGGATCACGTGGCAGGCACAATCCACCGCCTCGCGCCGAATCCGCAACCCGACAAATCTCAGACATTCCCCGGAAAAATCAGCGAAAGCGGTCTGTTTGCGTCCGTGGAAGAGCAAACTCCCGCTGCGGGTGTCATGCCCTACTCGATCAACGCCGAATTGTGGTCGGATGATGCCGATGCCGAGCGATTCGTCGCGGTGCCGCAAGAATTGTCGATCAAGGCCGAGGGGTCGGCGTGGACGTTTCCCACGGACTCGGTCCTGGTCAAGACGTTATCGCTGGAGATGCATCGCGGCGATCCTGCCAGTCGACGACGAATCGAAACACAGATCCTGCATTACGACGGGATCGACTGGATGCCCTATTCCTACCAGTGGAACGACGAGCAAACAGACGCCAGTCTGGTCGGGGCCACCGGTACGGAACGCACTTTTGAAATCATGGATCCCGAAGCGACCGGTGGAAAACGCGCTCAGACGTGGCGCTTTTCCGGCCGTGCTGAGTGCCAGCGATGTCACAATAAGTGGTCGGGCCCCGCGTTAGCCTTCAATACACCGCAGTTGAATAAGGACCTCGATCTGGGCGGAAAATCCCTCTCACAGATCGACATCTTCGCGCAGATCGGGTTGCTTGAGAAGCCTGTCGCCGCCGAGAATCGGCCGAAGCTCGCTTCGCCTCGGAACATGTCCGCGACGCTGGACGACCGGGCTCGTGCCTATCTTCAAGTCAACTGCGCACACTGCCACCGCATGCATGCCGGCGGGTCAGTTCTCTCGCTCATGCACTACGACATCACCTTGGAAAAAACGAACATGGTCGGAGCGCGTCCCTCGCAAGGGACTTTCGGCATCTATGCCGCTCAAGTCATTGCTCCTCGCGATCCGTTTCGCTCCATCATGCTTTATCGCATGGCGAAGCTTGGTGGCGG
>JAYUVA010000067.1:0-4640 GCA_043754375.1 Candidatus Kuenenia sp.
CTGATCTCCAGAGAGCGATTCGCCGCCGCTCGAGCCCGCTCAAACTGCCATCCGGTATTTATCCTGGATCTTGCTGCACCTCGGGATTTCGATCCTGCCGTTGCGACAGTGGATGACAACGTTTTCCTCTACGACATCGATGCGTTGGAAGAAACCTGTAATCGCAACCGGAAGGCCCGGGAGGCTGAAGTTCAGAAAGCGATGGTGATCATCGCGAACCAGACGCAGACGTTTATGCAGGAAATTTATCACCGCGCCACGGGTCCTGTGATCCATCGCCTGCGCGAACACTGGCATGAGATCAGTCGCGGAGAACTTGAACGCCTGTACCGCAAGCTTCCGACACTGGATGATCCGCATCGTCAGGCCATTGAAGCCACGATCCAGCGCATCGTCAACAAGTTGCTGCATCCGCCGCTCGAAGCCCTCAAAGATGAAGCCAAAGCCGGCACGCCCGAAGGTCTGCTGCACGCCATTCGCCGTTTGTTTTTCTTCGGCGAACAGTAAGTCCATTGACGAGATGGCAAAAGGAATTGAACCGATGTACAGAAAACTTGACCCGCAAAAAACCATTTCGACGTTGAATACGCTGGCGAAACGAATCGACGAGCGATTCCCCGGTGCCAGCCTGAACGGCGTATGTAAAGAGGTGTCGGCAATTGCTTTCGAAACCTGTGGAAGGATTGCCTGGGTCTCACGGCCATACAAGGCGATTCGATTTGCTGTGATTCTCGTGATTGCCGCCGCCGGATGTCTGGGCTGGTTGCTGGTTCGATGGGTGCGCGTCCAGGCGGGCGGCTTCAGTATCGAAGAATTGGAAGCCGGGACCAACGCGATTGTACTGACCGGTGCAGCCCTGTTCTTCCTGTTCTCACTGGAATCACGGATGAAACGTGCCAGAATCCTGCACGGGATTGATGAATTGCGAGCCGTTTCACATGTCATCGATATGCACCAGCTCACGAAAGATCCCAGTCAGATGATGTCCGCCGGAGGCAAACGCACGAAGTCGTCTCCGCAACGAACCCTGACACCCTTTCAATTGGCACGCTATCTGGATTACTGCAGTGAGTTGTTGTCGCTCATTGGCAAGCTCGCTGCATTATACGCTCAAAGCACGTCGGACAGCGTGGTGTTGCAGGCCGTGAACGATATTGAAACGCTCACGAACGGCATCAGTCGCAAGATCTGGCAGAAGATCATGATTCTGGACGACGATATCGCAGAAGAAGTTGCCAGAGAGACTCGACCTGCCGACACGCCAAAGGCAGACAATGCGTCTCCGTCTGATCCTGTCGGACCGCCGCAGATCGCCTGAATCCTTACCACGATGCCGAGTGAACAGGAATTCGATGACGAGCAGGCTCGGAGTCAGTCTGAAGACCGCTAGCGCCTTGCGGCTCACAAATTTAGTGTATCGGCACAGACTCCTGCTCGCTCAAAATCGCATTGCTTACGCAACCGCGCGAGGCGACAGCTCACTGACGACGACGGAGATCATCTCAGAGGTGATCGGAGTTTCCGGTGACGATTCGTGCAGAACGGCGATCAGTTCGCACACGCGCGACATGCGTGCCGTGTTCCCACGACTCAAATCGTAAATTGCACGGACCGCATTGTCATCCATACACGCAGCTGGAATATCATGACGTCGGACGAGAGAACGGACAAAATCTGAGGACTCGGTCGAATCCAGCGGACTCAGGCGAATCTGCAATAACGATTCGAGGGACAATCCGTTGGCAACAGGCCGGTCGGACGCGACAATAACGGTCAGCCTCCCTGGACCGCCGGCATTGCAGCTCCCCGCATTCAAGGCTGTCATCACCCGCAGCAACGATTCCAGGTCGGTCTGAGCGCGATGCAGATCGTCGATGAGGATCACCGTATGCACGCCGCAGTGCATGCGTCCGGCCATTTCATCCCGCAGGAGTGACACGAGTTCATGCCGAACCATGCCGCGCCGCGCAGACGAAGATACGGACGAGGTGAGCTCCGCAAGTGCTGAGTTTTCATCCATGCCGGCAACATTCAACGCGACGACAAGTTTTCCGGTTCGCTCAATTTCCTCCCGCAGCCGCGTCAGAATCCTGGTCCGACCGCTGCCATCCGGGCCGCATATCACGCCAAACGGCTCGCCGACCTCAATGAGATACAGCAGGCGACTCACAGCCTCCAGATGGATTGAGCTGTCAAAGAACCACGCTGTTTTTCTCTTCTGACCGAACATTCACCCGGCTCCAGTTGGACCGACATCAGACCCGACAACCTGCCAGATCCAGAAATCGGCAGAATCGGCGTAATTGGGTTAGTCAAATCCAGGCAAACTCGACCAGCCCCAGGATTGGCAATTCAAAACTCTGCAGTACCCTGCCACTCCGGCGACTTGACAGTAGAATCGGCAGGTCGTGCAATTCGACTGTTCCGTTTCCCAAACATGCGTTCATGGCTGAGATACATGTCTGAACTGACGTACCGTTCTGCTGGCGTAGACCTTGAGCTTTATGAACAGGCGATGCAAAAACTGCCGCGGCTGATGCAGCGGACGTTTACGCCGGGTGTGATGGAGCTTCCAGGAGGCTTTGCCGGGCTGTTTCGCCTGAACGGCACAAAACATTGGAAGGACCCTGTCCTGGTGTCGGGCACCGACGGCGTCGGTACCAAGATCAAGGTCGCCATCCAGGCTCAAAAGTACGACAGCATCGGCATCGACCTGGTCGGAATGTGTGTCAATGATGTCCTGTGCCTTGGCGCCACTCCGCTGTTTTTTCTGGATTATATCGCGATGGGGAAGGACAACCCGATTCTACTTGAGCAATTGGTCGGCGGTGTGAGCGACGGATGTCAACAGGCACAGTCGGCGTTGCTCGGAGGAGAAACGGCCATCATGCCGGATTTGTATGCAGCCGGCGATTTCGACATGGCCGGCTTTTCTGTGGGAGTTGCCGAACGTGATGAGCTCGTGGATGGCAGGACCCGTGTGCAGCCGGGCGATGTACTCATAGGAGTCCCGTCGAACGGCTTTCATTCGAATGGCTACAGTCTGGTTCGCAAGGTCGTGTTTGAACACGCAGGATTGAACGTCTCGAATTCTGTTGAAGAATTGAAATGCACGGTCGGCGAGGCGTTGCTTCAGCCTACTCGAATTTATGCGCGAACAGTTGCGGCGGCGATGCAGGCGGCAGGCAACGTGAATCTGCACGGAATCGCACATATCACGGGTGGCGGAATTGCCGACAACTTTGAACGCATTCTGCCGAAACACGTGCAGGCTGTGATCAGTCGCAGTGCATGGACGATTCCGGCAGTGTTTCAGTGGCTGCAACGTCTGGGGAATGTCGCTGAAAAAGAAATGTTCAGTGTGTTCAATATGGGTATCGGCATGATCATTTGCGTGCCGTCCGCCGTCGCGGACAGAGTCCAGTCCGCCTGCTCGACACCCGAGTCTCCCGCAGTACGATTGGGAGAAATTCGGGCACAGCAGGCAGAAGCTCCAAGCGTGGCGTTAATCTGAATCGTGGATTTTTCCCGAAACCTATGGAGTGTGTCTCAACGTCCCTATTGAATAATCTACGGAACCCCCTACAACTTGATCAAGGCATTCACGGAAGGCATTCACGGAAGGCATTCACGGAAGGCGGCTGCGTTGGGTGGTGAAGATTTTTCCCGACCAGCCTGCAAGATGGGTCATTGAAACGTCAGGTGCGACTGCAGTCCGTCGGCGTTTGGTGACTTTTTATTGACCAGCGGCTTGCTAAAGTTCCACAATTTCATTGAACAGCACGAGGTACGTTCCCGTGTCTGACCGATATTTGTCTGGAGAATCTTGATGTTGAATCGTAAACGTCGAACAGGAAAGCGGTCCCAAAAAAAGGCCGCGCCAATGACGGAGTTTGAACAGCCAAGGAAGCGGAAACCATTTACCGTTTTTCTGGTTGAAGACGATCAGGCGGTGCGGGCCTCGCTGGTCGAAGCACTTGCGGAATTCAAAATTACCGTTCGCGACTACATGACCGCGATGGAGTTTTATCGCGACTATCGCGATCCTGTACCTGGCGTACTTATTCTTGACCTGCGATTGCCTGGCATGTCTGGAATTGAACTCCAGGACAAGCTGGCAAAAGACGGATTCGAATTGCCGATCGTAATGATTTCCGGGCACGCAGACGTTCCAACGGCTGTGCGAGCCATGAAGAGTGGTGCCTTTGATTTTCTATGCAAACCCGTCAAAGTTCAGGCCCTCGTCGCTGCAATCGCTCGCGCGTACGCATATTTCTATGATGTCGATAGCGACGTCTTTGAAGAAGAGCTTGCAGAAACCGAAGACAGCATCAGTCGATTGACCGGTCGTGAACGCGAGGTTCTGGATCATGTGGTGGATGGTCTGTCCAGCCGCGAGATCGCTGAGGAACTGGGGGTGAGCACCAAGACTGTCGAAGCCCATCGCGCACGCATCAACGACAAGATGCGTGCCGACAACGTGTCGCATCTGATCCGCATGTGCTTCGCGTACAACGAAGAGCACCCATCCTAGGAGTCTGACCCGATAAACCAAACCTGTGAGCCGCAAGGCGCTAGCGGTCTGTTGATTTAATCGTTTACCGCCGAGCCGGAGGCGACGGCTATTCCGCGAGCCGTCG
>JAYUVA010000068.1:0-8960 GCA_043754375.1 Candidatus Kuenenia sp.
CACGACTTCTGGCACAAGGTCTGCTGACGGCTGAGGAAATCCCGCCTGAAGACACGGACGGATACAAGCCGCCAACGAGTGAGTTTATCGACGGCCTCATGTACGACGGAAAAGATCCGTTGGGGTATCTGGCCACACAGGCAATAGGAAATAAAGAGTAACATGAAATACGCGCTTCTCAAGTTTCTGGATCTCTCCGGACTCGCGTTTCTGACGCCGGTCGTCCGACTGATGTACGGTGAGGATCAGCGAACGCAACTGAAAGAGATCGGGCAGTTCATCGTGATCCCGGCTCTGTCGGTGATCGCGTTCCTGATCATGTGGACGCAGATCGCTCCGAGACATAAGACGAAATCCGGGGAAGTTCCGACGCCATCAGTTGTCTGGAAATCCGCTGTCGGTATCTGGGGATTCCATACGCGGGAGAACGACAAGCAGCGCGCATTTGAACTGACCGGCGACAGAAAAATAATGTGGTTGGCAGAAACAGAATTACGTCTCAAGGCACTTGAATCACTTACGGTGCAAGCCGATCGACAGGTGTCGCAGGCTGAATCAAGGTCCTCGCAGCGGCTGCGTGCGAAGATTGCAGATTTCCGCAGCACGACAGCCGTCCTTGAAGCCAAACTTGAAAACGAATCCGCCGCGCGAAGTGCGGAGCTTCAAATCCTGACTGCAGCACTCATGCCCGGCGATGAGGCCGGACATCTGCACCTGGTGCGTGCAGTCAGGGCAAACAACGATGCGGATAAAGTCGCCAGCGAACGGCTCAGGTTGATTCGCGATGAAGAGGAAGCCCTGCGATCTGAAAAAGACCCGGGTCTGACTGCTGCTCGGTCGGCTCAGACAGCGTTCGTCGAAGAAAAGCAGTATCTGCTGAAGATCTCCGAACAGCTGTCGCGTGCCAATCGTGAGTCGAAGGTCGCCGAAGCGACGACACAAATCGACGCTGATCTTTTGGCGTTTCAGTCCGCCACCGGACCGAATGCCCTGGCACTGGCGAAGCGACTGGCTGCGGCCGAGGATCGTGCGGATACCGTGGCGCATTCCGAATATGCCAAACCCTGGACACTGCCGGACCAGATTCAGCGCAGCCTCGCCTGTGTTTTTTTTGGCTTCCTGCTGGGATCGGTAATCGCCATTCCGGTCGGCATTCTGTGCGGTCTGAACCGAACGTTCATGTCAGCGATGACTCCTTTTATCGCCCTTTTTAAGCCAGTCTCACCGATCGTCTGGTTGCCGATCGCTTTGATCATCGTCGGCGGCTTTATTCCGGATCCGGACAAGCACTGGTTCATTTCGTTTCTCGCAGAGATTCCGCTGATCGGTCGCCTGAAGATCAATCCGGCGTTTATCGCATCGGGTGTGACGGTGGCTCTGTGCTCACTGTGGCCGACACTTGTGAACACGGCGCTGGGGGTGGCCTCAATTGAGCAGGATCACATGAACGTGGCCCGTGTGCTGCGACTGGGGTTCTGGAGTCGCATGACAAAAATCGTGATCCCATCCGCGCTGCCGCTGATATTCGCCGGTCTGCGGATTTCACTTGGCGTCGGCTGGATGGTGTTAATTGCTGCGGAACTTCTGGCGTCCAGCGAAGGACTCGGAAAATTCATCTGGGATCAATTTAACAACGGTGCAAGCGATTCTTTTGCGAGAATGGTTGCAGTGGTGTTTGTGGTCGGTGCGATTGGATTTCTGCTCGACCGCATCATGATCATCCTGCAACGCAGTGTGAGCTTCGACGGCGCAACAGCCGCGTTGTAATGATTTGTTGGCTCGAAGCCAAAAATGGCAAGGATCGAGATCAATTCTTGGTTCTTGGTCATTGGTCATTGGTCATTGGTACTTACCCCATGTCATTTCTTGAACTCAAAAATGTCCACCTCGGCTTCGGGCCTGTTTCGAGCAGAATCGAGGTCCTGCACAACGTGAATCTGTCCGTGGAAGAGAATGAATTCGTCGCCATCATCGGATTCTCCGGTAGCGGCAAGAGCACACTCATGTCACTGCTCGCAGGATTGCACCAGCCGGATTCGGGGCAAGTGCTGCTGCGAGGCAAACCGGGTGGCGAACCAGGGCCGGATCGCGGAATGCTGTTTCAGAACTATTCACTGCTTCCATGGCTGTCGGTTTACGGAAACATCGAACTGGCTGTGCGGCAGGTATTTCCGAATCAGACGGGATTTGAACGGAAAGCATGGATTCAGAAATATATCGACATGGTTTCATTGACCGATTCAGAATGGAAGAAACCTCAGGAGCTCAGCGGTGGAATGCGTCAACGTTTGTCGCTTGCGCGAACATTGGCCATGCAGCCGGAAGTCCTGTTGCTTGATGAGCCGCTCAGTGCACTGGATGCACTGACGCGTGCGAATCTGCAGGACGAAATCGTCCGCATCTGGAGCGAAGACACGCGGACGGTCGTCATGATCACTAACGATGTTGATGAAGCTGTCCTCATGGCCGATCGGATCATTGCTCTCACGCCTGGCCCGAAAGCAACATTGGGTGAGACCTTCGAAGTGCGACTCCCGCGACCTCGCGACCGCACGACGCTGAACTTCAACACAGAATTCAAGAAGTTGCGTAATGAAGTGACACGATACCTGCTCGACATCAATCAGGAATCGCGGCAGTTGCGCGTGGCTCGACATTTTGAATTGCCGGACGTGAGTCCGTTGGATTTTTCAGCCGCGTGAGCGGTTCGGTGACGCGCCCCATTTCCTTCAGAATTACAAAAATATGTCAACGAACAGCGACCGTCGCTATGTGGAAATTGCGAACCTGACGAAGGCGTATCCAAATCCGTACGGTGAACCTGTGAGGGTCGTCGATGAATTTAACCTCATTCTCCGTCGCGGCGAGGTGGTTTCGATTATTGGCCACTCGGGGTGCGGCAAATCGACAGTACTGACAATGGTGGCCGGGTTGAACGACATCACTTCAGGCGCGATTGTCGTGGCGGGGCGTGAAATTGATGGCCCCGGGCCGGATCGAGCGGTCGTGTTTCAATCGCCGTGCCTGTTGCCATGGATGACAGCGTTTCAGAACGTGATGCTGGGTGTCAACCAGGCCTATGCTCACGGCACGAAAGCCGAGAGACGGCAGATTTGTGAGTACTATCTGAACGCCGTGGGACTCGCAGAATCGATGCACAGGTTTCCGCGTGAAATGAGCGGCGGGATGCAGCAGCGCGTGGGTATTGCCCGCGCCATTGCACTGAAGCCGCGCATGTTATTGCTTGACGAACCGTTCGGACGTCTGGACTCACTGACGCGGATGGAGCTGCAGGACGTGATTCTTGGCGTGCTTGATCGCGAGCAGATCACAACGATGGTCATAACACACGACGTCGATGAAGCGATTTACATGTCGAACCGCATCTGCATGATGACCAATGGCCCGGCAGCGGCAGTCGGCCAGATCCTCGAACTGCCGTTCGAACGGCCACGCAAGCGGAAAGAGTTGCTTGATCATCCGGACTATTACGAATTTCGCGGCGCGTTGATTGCGTTCCTGGAACGCCAGGTGCGGTGACTGAAGATTCAACAGAGTTTCAGTGCATTGCTGGTGACTGGAGTGCGGTGGCTGAAGACGGGACGCGTCCGTCGGTCGTTACGACACACAAAGTGAAACAGCCCGACTCTGAGAGTCATGTTACGTCATTCAGTCCCGAAGGAGTACTTCTATGGTCGCCCGTGAACAACAAACCATCGTTGTGGTCGGCAATGGCATGGTCGGTCTGCGATTCTGTGAGCAACTCACGGCGTTTGATGAACTGAAGCGATTTCGCATCGTCACGTTCTGCGAAGAATCACGTTCCGCGTACGACCGCGTGGGCCTGACGAATTTTTTCGCTCACCGTGATGCCGAAAAACTGATGCTGGCGCGAAAAGAATGGTATGAATCCGTTGGGATTGAACTACACCTGAGCGACCGCGCGATTCAGATTGATCGCGACCGCAATGTCGTGCGATCGCTGAAGGGAGTACAGATCAGCTATGACAAACTGATCATGGCGACCGGATCATTTCCATTTGTGCCGCCGGTGCCGGGCATCCAGAAACAGGGTGTTTTTGTCTATCGCACAATCGAAGACCTTGAACACATCATTGCTTATTCGAAGAAGGCAGGAACCTGCGCCGTGATCGGCGGAGGATTGCTCGGTCTGGAAGCCGCGAAGGCTGCGTTTGATCTGGGAATGAAGACGCATGTGATTGAATTCGCTCCTCGTTTGATGCCTAGACAGCTTGACGAAACCGGTTCGAGGATGTTGCTGCGGAAGATTCGTGACATCGGCGTTCAGGTGCATCCCGGAAAATCATCAAAAGCAATTCACGGCGAAGGCAGCATTCAACAGATTGAATTCACCGACGGCACGTCTCTGGACTGTGACATGCTGATCGTGTCTGCCGGGATTCGACCGCGCGACGATCTGGCCAAACAGTCCGGCCTGCAGCTTGGTGAGCGCGGTGGAATCCTGGTCAACGATCGTCTGCAGACCAGCGATCCGAATATTTTTGCGATCGGCGAATGTGCGCTGCATGGCGGCATGATCTATGGACTGGTGGCCCCCGGATATACGATGGCCGAAACTGTGGCTGCAAATTTCTGTGGCGATGATCGCACGTTTAAAGGAACAGATCTCTCCACGAAGCTGAAGCTGATGGGGATCGATGTTGCCAGTTTTGGCGACTATGAAGCGGGACCAGACAGTTCCAGCAGCCTGACATGGGAAGATCCCTTTTCCGGCGTGTACAAGAAGTTGATATTCTCACTCGATGGCACAAGACTGCTGGGCGGCATCCTGGTAGGGGATGCATCAGCCTACAATTCGCTGTCAATCTTCGCGAAATCCGGCGCGCCGCTGCCATGTGCGCCGCACGAGTTGATTCTGGGAAGTTCCAAAGGATCGTCGGCACTGGGTGGCATTGACGCCTTGCCGGATTCCGCTCAGGTGTGTTCGTGTAACAACGTGACGAAGGCTGCCATCTGTACGGCAATTGCAGGTCAGAATCTGGAGTCCGTCGCGGCGGTGAAATCGTGTACTCGCGCAGGGACAGGTTGCGGCGGATGCTTGCCGCTCGTTACCGATCTGTTTCACGCTCAGATGAAAGCCGCTGGCAAAGTGGTAAACAACCATCTGTGCGAACACTTTGCATATTCCCGGACGGAACTTTTTGCCATTATCAAGGCGAAGCAACTGAAGTCGTTTGCAGACGTTTTGCAGCACAGTGGACGCGGAGGCAACGGCTGCGAAGTCTGCAAGCCTGCTGTGGCTTCGATTCTGGCTGGGCTCTGGAATGACTCTATCCTGAAACCCGAACATCAGACGCTGCAGGACAGCAACGACCGGTTTCTGGCCAACATTCAACGAGACGGAACGTATTCGGTCGTACCGCGTGTGCCTGGCGGCGAAATCACGCCGGAAAAGCTGATCGTGCTGGGCGTAGTGGCTCGAAAGTACAATCTGTACACGAAGATTACCGGCGGGCAGCGAGTCGATTTGTTCGGGGCCAAAGTGCAGGAACTGCCGTCGATCTGGGAAGAACTGGTCGATGCCGGATTTGAAAGCGGTCATGCTTACGGCAAATCATTGCGGACAGTGAAAAGCTGCGTCGGGACAACGTGGTGTCGTTACGGAGTTCAGGATTCTGTCGGCTTCGCGATCCGCATCGAGAATCGCTACAAGGGCGTTCGCTCACCTCATAAAGTCAAGATGGCCGTTTCCGGTTGTACCCGGGAATGTGCTGAAGCGCAAAGCAAAGACGTCGGGCTGATCGCAACGGAGCACGGTTACAACCTTTATGTCTGTGGCAACGGCGGTACGAAACCGCGCCATGCGGAATTACTGGCAGCCGATATCGACGAGGAAACGGCCATCCGCTACATCGATCGCTTCTTCGTCTATTACATCATGTCGGCGGAAAGGCTGATGCGTACAGCGGTCTGGTGCGAGAAACTTGAAGGCGGCATTGAACATATCCGCGATGTCGTGGTTCACGACAGGCTCGGCATCGCCGCTGAGCTTGAAGCGATGATGCAGCATCTGGTAGACACCTACCAGTGTGAATGGAAATCAACCATTCAGGATCCGGAAAAAGTTCGCTGGTTCCGACAGTTTATGAACACCGACGACACGGAATCGTGCATCGAAGTAGTGTCGGAACGTGGTCAGCAGCATCCCGCCGACTGGCCAGGCGAATTTGTATCACTCAGCCAGTTTCAGGACATGGTGCAGAAACGGGTCCAGGTGGAGGAGTTATTCCCGGAGGAAGTCGATCAGACATCGTGGATCGATGTTGGTCATGTCGGCGACTTCCCGGTGGACGGCGGTGCCACAATTCAGCGTGGCAAAGTGCAGCTTGCGGTATTCAACTTCACGAGCCGCGGCGAATGGTACGCATCACAGAACATGTGTCCGCATCGTAAGGCCTTTGTGTTGTCTCGTGGAATGATCGGAGATGCCGCCGGGACGCCGAAAGTTGCGTGTCCGATGCATAAGAAGACCTTTTCGCTGCAAACCGGCGATTCGCTGCAGGGAGAGGAGTACTCGATCCGCACTTTCCCGGTGAAAGTGGAAGGCGATCGTGTCCTGCTGGAACTGCCACCGACAGAGATTCTGGACCAACTGCTTTCAACAGAAATTGGCTGCAGACTTGCAACATCGTGCGTGACTCATGCGGTGCAGGAGACGGCCGTAGCTTGACTCTCCGAGTCGAGTGCGATTCATGTCGCCCGGACATTCATGTCCGAGGCCTCGTCGGAAAACGTTCCCCCAGCTTGATGTGCCCGGAGTGCAGCAACTTTCGCTTCGACAGCGTTTCATGGTCAAGCGACGGACATGAATGTCCATCCTACATATGAATACTCAAACGCATCCTTCTGACCTGATTTCACAATTGCTGCTTGAACAGTCAACGCTCACGGCGGTGGAAGAATTTTCAACGTGGCATAAGACCCATACGGAGCCAGCGCAGGCGCAGTATTATCGCAACCTGATGCCTGCCGCCATGCCGCAGCCGGGGCAACAGTTGGCGTTTGAGGTGAATCTTGATATGTGCTCCGGTTGCAAAGCCTGTGTGGTCGCCTGTCACTCGCTGAATGGCCTGGATGAAGGTGAATCGTTTCGCGATGTGGGGCTGTTGCTCGCTCCATCAACAAGCATTGCCCGGTTTCAGCACGTCACGACGGCGTGTCATCACTGCCTTGATCCCGGTTGCCTGAATGCCTGCCCGGTGAACGCATACGAAAAAGATCCGATCACCGGAATCGTGCGGCATCTGGATGATCAGTGCTTTGGTTGTCAGTACTGTATACTCGCCTGCCCGTATGAAGTTCCTAAGTACCATGCGGCAAAAGGCATTGTCCGCAAGTGTGACATGTGTACTCAGCGGCTATCGACCGGTGAAGCACCGGCGTGTGTTCAGGCGTGTCCGCATCAGGCCATCAGCATTTGCACAATTGACATTGCCGCCGCAAAAGCTGATGCAGACACAGGTACTTTCCTCCCCGATTCACCGGACCCGGGTATTACCGTTCCGACGACGCGTTATGTGGGCAAGGCGACCACAAATCTGACGATGCGTGCCGGCACGTATGCAGCGCGCCCGCTTGAACACGCTCACTTGCCACTGATCCTGCTGCTGGTCCTGAGCCAGATCGCTGTTGGAATTGTGGTCGTAATTCTCGTGCTGAACAATTCTGCAGGTTGGGACCAACGGCTGACAGGCCGCGCTTTGCTCGCGGGCTCCACTTTGCTGGCGGGCCCCACCCTGCGAACAACGCTGCTCGGTGTTGCAGCTGTCCTCGCAGCCTGTTCAGCGATCAGCAGCACACTGCATCTTGGCCGACCACAATTCGCATACCGCGCGATCCTGGGCTTTCGTCATTCATGGCTCAGCCGCGAGATCGTGGCGTTCGGGACCTGCATTCCGCTCTGCTTTTTATCAGCCGCGCTGTCCTGGAGGAACTCAACGTGGCTGAATCTGAGTCTGTTCGCTGCGGCGATGTCGGGACTCGCCGGAGTGATGGCGTCCGCGATGATCTATCACGTCACTCATCGGCCATTCTGGAGCGTGGCTCGATCGGTGCCGGCATTTCTGTCCGCTTCGCTGGGTATCGGATCGTTGATCGTGCTGTGGACACTGCAGTTCACCGCGACTGACGCAGGCCCCGCAACCGGCCGGAGGCTGGCGTGCGTGGCAGCCGTGAGTGCTGTGATTAAACTCTTACTGCTTAGGAACCTGATGCGGCGTAAATCAGTCGCGTCACCCGCTGCCCCGACGGCGACGCGGCAGCATGAGTCCGCCAGTCGCCGTAGTCACCCGGTTGGCGGGAATGTTCAACATGCGTCGCTCGTCGAAACCTCGCTGCTGCTCACGACCAGACTGCCGTTCGAATTGCGGTTGCAAACCGTCGGCCAGGTGATGTTTCTGCTGCTGTCCGTCTTTTTGATCACGTGGCCGGTTGGCACACATGTCAGTCTGATCGCAGGTCTCACTGTCATCACCGCCGTGGGAGCCGAGTTTGCGGAACGCTACCTGTTCTTCCGCGCGGTTGTGCCGTTGCGAATGCCGGGAGTGATGAAGTCATGAATGCACAACGAGGAACCCGGATTGTCGAGAGACCCGGCATGTTCGTAAAGTCCGGACTTTTACGGCGGCTGGTGCATGATTCCAATGGTCCATTGACGCGCGAGCTGGTGCTGAATCCATCTTTGTACGGGTTACCGTCCCGCGTTGATGCACACGATGCGGACGGTGTTGTGAAGTCGGTCTGCGGCTACTGCTCCACCGGCTGCAATCTTGATATCTCGATGAAAGACGGAGAAGCTGTTTCGCTGAGCCCCACCACCCGTTATCCGGTCAACCTTGGTATGGCGTGCCCCAAAGGCTGGCAGGCGCTGGAAGTACTGGCTTCCCCGGACCGTGCCAGAGTGCCGTTGCTGAGACGCA
>JAYUVA010000069.1:0-4042 GCA_043754375.1 Candidatus Kuenenia sp.
CACGTTCCACCGTTCAGCAACCGGAACTTTGAGGACAACTGACGGAGCCCAGTCATTGAAATGGTCGCCTTCCTCTTTCGTGGCCACATAACGCAGCGACGAGTCCAACTGCCAGTCGTCAAGGATTTCAGTCATCGATCTGATTCATCTCGAATGATTCGAGCCACGGATCAAGCCCAATTTCCTCGCAGGTTTCGCGGACGTGTTTCTCTCTGTTCAGCAACTGGCGTCGCTGTTCTTCGTGAAGCTGCTCAAGGCGATGCCTGGTTTTTTCAAATATCGTGAGATGTTTCGGCGATAACTCACCAGCGGCATCTGCTGAAAGTCCGCGACGCTGACTTGCCAGTTGTGATGCGGGCAGCGACTGCAGAAGTTCATCTTCGAAGGACAGGAACAGTTGATAGCTCCCGGGGTCGCCCCGACGAGCGGTCCGGCCAATCAGTTGTCGGTCGATTCTGGCCGAACTGTGCATCTCAGTGGCGATGATGTGCAATCCACCAAGCTCTCGAACTTCCTTCGAGATCTGTATATCCGTGCCGCGTCCCGCCATATTCGTGGCCACCACGACGCGACCACGTTCACCAGCGCGAGAAATAATTGCAGCCTCCTGCTGATCCTGCCGGGCATGGAGCAACTCATGAGCAATCCCATGATCACGCAGCCTGGCAGACACCATTTCAGAAGCGCGGACAGACGGCGTTCCGACCAGAACGGCTCGCTGTTGCTGCTGTAGCCGCCCGAGTTCATCAACGATGGCGTTCAGTTTGTCGTTCATTGTCAGGAAGATTCTCGGTGCCAGACCCTTACGCTGGCACGGGCGATGGACCGGAACCTGCTGAACGCGAACTCCGTAAACACGGTTCAGTTCCCGCCGCACCGACAGTGCAGTTCCTGTCATGCCGGCAAGATGCTTGTAGAGTTTCAGGTAACTCTGTACTGAGATCCGCGCGGTCTCGCGAGTCATGTGACTGATACTGAGATGTTCTCTCACCTCAATCGCATGATGCAGACGATCCTGCCATTTGCGGCCCTCAAGAATTCTGCCGGTTGACTCATCGACGATCTGCACTTTCCCATCGATCACGACGTAATCTCGTTCGGCTGCGAAGCCAAATCGTGCCGTCAAAGCACGTTCAACCTGCCGACATATCATCTCGGAGTCATGCGAAGCGACAAGGTGTGGCTTTGATTCAAGCAGGACCCGTTGATGCCCCTTTCGAGTCAGGACAGCCGTACGCTGTTCAGGTTGATAGCGGAAGTCATCCTCGTTATGCAGGCGCCGGGAGAATCTATCACTCCACTGGAGCAGTGATGCCGTCTCCGGCGGACATTCCTGATTGACGGCAATCAGAAGTGGTGTGCGTGCCTGATCGATCATGATGCTGTCAGCCTCATCCACCAGAGCAAAGTAATGCCCTCGCTGGACCGGGGCCTGTCGTGCTGCTGAGCGATGCGAGCTACGAGTCTGTTGCTGCAGTCGATCGCGCAGGAAATCGAAGCCCATCTCTTTCTCGGTGCCGTAGGTGACATCGCAGGCATAACACTGTCGGCGTTGATCGGACTGCATGGAATTCGAAAGAAACCCGACACTCAGGCCCAGTAGAGCAAAAACCGGTGCCGCGAATTCTGCATCTCGCGCTGCCAGATAGTCGTTGGTGGTGAGAACATGGCACCCCTCGCCGAACAGAGCCCGCAGAAACACGGGCGGCAACGCGCTCAGAGTTTTACCTTCGCCCGTCTCCATCTCGGCCACGCCACCATCAGCCATCACCAGCCCGGCGAACAGTTGCACCGGAACGAGCTGCATACCATACGCCCGGCCTGCCGCTTCACAGACCAGAGCAAATGCGATTGGCGTGAGCTGTGTCAGAGCTTCGCCGCTGCGTGCCCGCCAGCGAAGGTCATTGCTTAGCTGCAGAAGTCGCGCGTCATTCCAGTCAGACATCCTGTCACGAGACTCGAGAATGACCTGCGTCATCGACATCAAGCTGTGTCGGCGCGTTCCCGGGAGGTCGATGATGCTGCTCCAAAGTTGCGACAGAATGCTCATCGGATTTCCCTGACTCCGCGAATAGGCAGGTCATCACCAGGTGACGTCGAGTGTTCGCCGGACATGCGCGTTGATCCAACTCATCAAGGAAGGTCGGCTGATCTGGAAACGGCCGATACCACGCAGGCCGGTGAATAGTTCTGAATCCCGTTCCTGGATCACGACGGTTGCCTGATAGATGGCCGCTGCGACGCGTTCACCGCCACTGATCGGGTCTGTTGACGTTGTCATCGGTCCGCCGTGTTTGAGCGAGAGTGCTGCGGGGACAAGATTCTCCTCGCGCGGTGCAACATTCAGGACGCGACCGTGCAGTATGTCATTCGGACGTCCCGAAAGATTGATCTCAATGTCATCACCGGTTCGCATTTTTTCATGGCCCGCATGATCGATGAACAGCAATGCCTGCCATTCATCATTCTTCGGTGCGATACTGCAGACATGCGTTCGAGCCACCAGCCACGTCCCCCGGTTTGTTTCGTCCAGTGGATTCCGGTTAGGCACATCTTTTTGCCAGGCCGTGGACTCCACGGGTTCAATCAACACACCGCCGCACGAAGCCACAACCGTCAGTTTTTCGCGCTTCTGATTGAGCAAACTCAGTTCTTCTTCAACGGTCGCGACTGATTCAACGGCGAGTTCCAATCTTGCGGAGTCTTTCATTGCGCGAGACAGAACAGCCTCCAGCTGACGTTTGCGTAATATTGATTGAAGATCTGCAAAATCCAGATCCAAAGCATCGTTTCTTAGTCTCAGCAAGGGCTGACCGGCAATCACGCTTTCCCCCGGATGTGCCAGAATCTCTTCCACAACGCCATCCACCTGAGAGTAGATATTTCGCATCCCCGCAGGTTCAACGACGAGAGGTGCATGGCCACGCACAGGGATCGGCAACATGAGTGATGCCGTCGCGACTCCAATGACACCCATCAGACTCAAAGCCAGCCTCGCAGGTATCATGGTATTCCTTCCAACAAAAGTAAGAGCACGACTTAGCCCGCCAAAAAAGCGATACAGGCTGACCGCGACAGATAGCCCCATTGCGGCAAAAGCCATATTCTGCAACCCGAATGGCTTGAGAAGATGGTACAGGATTCCAGTAAGTACCAGTAACAGCACCCAGCCATTCACCATCGAGCATACGGCCCAGGTGACGAACAGGAAACGATTTTTTGTCGGCGAATGGAGGTCGTCCGGCTGATGCACACCGGACAATGCCTGCAGGACAAGTCGCTGCATTTCCCGATTCGCCCGGGATCGCAGGTTTGGAATCTCCAGCCAATCCGCCAACATGTAATATCCATCGTACCGGAGCAGCGGATTTGCGTTGTAGATGACAGTTGTCACCGCTGTCACCAGAAAGATATGCATGAGCAGCACATGCAGAAGTCCGGGTTGAGTCCACGACCAGAGCAACAACGCCAGTGCCGAAAGCAGTAATTCGATGTAGACACCAGCAGCCGCGATCAAAATGCGGTCCCGCTTTTTCGGCAGCATCCATGAGTCTGAAACATCGCAGTAAAGACACGGACTGAAGACCATGAAGGCCACACCAATTTCGTGGCATTCGCCGCCAAAGTGGTGGCAGGCCAGACCGTGAGCGATTTCATGGACGACCTTTGCAGCGCCCAGCGTGACCCACAGCAGGAGAATACCAGGCCAGGCCAGAAAACTGGAGAGTGCCGGCATCTGACTGTGGATTGAGTCGAACCGGACGGCGAACTGAAGCCAGGACACGAGAATCAACATCAGGGTCAGGCAAACTGCCCACGGCTGAAACATCCAGCGAACCAACGGGTATAGTTTTTGCAGAATCGGTTGCGGATCCCAGCCTGGGAGCTTAATGAAAAATGGATTGAGGACAGCAGCCAGAAACCGTTTGCGACTGCGATTGCTGTTCTCTTCCAGGATCTGCTGTGCACGGCCCGTTCGCGTACTGCGAATCAGTCCTTTGCGACTGAGGTCAGTAATCAGTAATTGCAGGTCACGGCATGA
>JAYUVA010000070.1:0-5376 GCA_043754375.1 Candidatus Kuenenia sp.
ACCAGCGAAGATGTCACGCGCATGGCGTTGTTTGAGCCGAATGAAGCGGAGATGGCCGAATGCTCAACAACAGGTCTGGTGAGTACACTGGATCTGTCCGGCCAGGTTGCCATCATGGCTCGTTATCAGGGACAGGTTGCGACCTTTCGAGCCACCGTTCCTTTGGGTGCTGACACGTCAACGATGCCTGAACCAGTGAATCTGGTGGACACGGCGGTCTTCGGCAAACTTAAGCAGCTTGGCATTCCGGCATCGGAAATCTGTGATGACGCGACGTTTCTGCGTCGTGTGTCACTGGACATCGCCGGCACATTGCCATCCGATGAGGAAGTCCGATCGTTTCTTTCCGATCCTGCGGCTGATAAACGAGATCGCCTGATCGACCGATTGCTGGACAGCCCGGCCTATGCCGATCAATTCGCTAACAAGTGGAACTTTGTGCTGCGAAACCACAAAGAGAACGGCGAAGACACACCCGGCACGATGCTCTTTCATCAATGGCTGTGGAACAAGATGTATGACAACACGCCTTACGATCAGTTTGTGCGCGAAATTGTCACGGCGTCCGGCGATCCGCAAATCAATCCTGCCGTCACCTGGTATCGCGATGTGGACACCACCGAAGAGCAGGTCGAAGACACAGCCCAGTTGTTTCTTGGCTTAAGGATCCAGTGTGCGCGTTGCCACCATCATCCATTCGAAAAGTGGAGTCAGGATGACTACTATGGCATGGCAGCGTTTTATGGTCGGGTGGGCAAAAAGACGATTCCGAATGCATCGGCCGGGTTGCGGGATCGTCGAGTGTTTCATAACGAGGGAGTGGCGACAGCCAGCAATCCGCGTTCCGGCCTGGCTCTTAAACCAACGGGGCTTGGCACGCCTGCGTACGACATCCCGGCCGATAGTGATCCGCGCGTGAAGCTGGCGGACTGGATGAGTGATCCGCAGAATCCGTTCTTCGCCAAATCGCTGGTGAACCGCTACTGGAAGCATTTCTTCAGTCGCGGCATCGTTGAACCGGAAGATGATATGCGAGCCACAAATCCTCCTTCAAATCCGGAACTGCTCGACGCGCTGGCATCGCACTTCATTCAGTCAGGCTTTGATCTGAAAGATCTCGTGCGCACGATTTGCAGGTCGCGAACGTATCAACTCAGCGCACTGCCGAATGAGTTTAATGGCAGCGACAAGCAGAATTTTTCGCGGTACTACCCGCGTCGTCTGAGTGCCGAGGTCTTGTACGATGCGTTTCATCAGGTCACCGACACGGCAGAAGGTTTTGGCGGGATGCCCGCCGGGACAAAAGCTCTGCAATTGGCGGATGCTTCAAATGCGACGTACTTTTTGCAGGTCTTCGGCCAACCAAAGGGTGACACGGCCTGTGAATGCGAGCGCAGCATGGATGCGAATCTGGCTCAGAGTCTGCATCTGCTGAATGGTAAAGAAATTCAGGATAAGATCTCCCGGGACGGGGCGCGCACGGCGCGGTTTGCAGCCGAAACCGAACGAGCAAACGAAGATCGCGTGAAAGAACTCTATCGTTGGGTATTTGCCCGTGAACCCAACGCCGAAGAACTGGACGTTGCTACAGGTTATCTCAAGAGCCACGAAGCCAACGTTCGCGGCGGTTATGAAGACATCGTCTGGGCGCTGATCAACACGAAAGAGTTTCAGTTCAACCATTGAAGCTCGTTGCAAATCAGCAATAAGCCCTTCCCTCCACCCACCCCGCCTCATCACATTTCCCGGGAACCAGCTCCATGACTGGGATTCGATTTTTTCTCGCCGCTGTTGTGACCATCACAGGCCAACAGGCTTTCGCACAGCTTCCGCAAACTCGCATCACGTCTGTGTTCCCACCGGGAGGACAGCAGGGCACGGCGGTAGACCTGACGGTGGGTGGAGGCACAGATCTGGATGAGCTTGACCGAATGGTCTTCGCTCATCCCGGGATCACCGCTGTGCAGAAGCTCGACGCGAACGGCAATCCGGTGGCCAATACGTTCGCGGTCACCGTCGCCGCCGATGTTCCGGCCGGGCTTTACGACGTACGTGTTCGGGGCTTGTTCGGTATCAGCAACCCTCGTATGTTTCGCGTCGATTCGCTGTCGGAAGCTGCCGAAGTCGAGCCGAACAACACGGTGGCGCAGGCGACGCCGGTGACGATGGAAACCATCATCAACGCCCGAGCCAATGGTGCCACGGATGTTGATTTCTATCGAGTCTCAGTCAAGGCTGGACAGACTCTGGTCGTGCGCTCAGAAGCGGAGAAGATCGATTCACCGCTCCAGCCGATGCTCCAACTGTTTAATGCGTCTGGTCGCCGCCTTGCTGAATCTCGCAGAATCCTCGCGCAGGAAGCATCACTTGTGTTTACTGCGGCTCAGGACGAAGACGTGATTGTCCGTGTTCAGGATGCGGTTTACGGTGGCGGCGATCAATTTGTGTATCGACTGTCGTTCGATTCCCGCCCGCAGGTGGATTGGGTCAGTCCGGCATTCGTGGTCACGAATGAACCGACTTCAGTGACCGTCTACGGTCGCCACCTGCCGAATGGGCTCCCGACGGAAAACAGGTTGAACGGGCAACCCGTATTTCAACAACAAATGACGATCGCCCCAGGTATCGACCACAATCCTGTCGGGGCTGGCCCGACGGCTGCCTTTGCAGATTCATTCTGGTGGACCTCCGTCCCTGGTAATCTTGTTCGAATTGGCCGAGCGGATCGTGTGTCAATTTCCGAAGCAGCAGAAACTCCTGATCAACCAGCGACGCTTCCGTTCGAAGCGGCAGGCGCGTTTGCCGAACGATCCGACGAAGACATTTTTCGCTTCGAGGCAAAAAAGGGCGAAGCATGGGTCGCGGAAGTATTCGCACAGCGATTGGGTTCCATCGCCGATCCGCTGCTGTTTGTCGAACGAGTGATTACAAACGCGGACGGAACCGTGACGTACAACCGCCTCGCCACCGAAGATGATGACAAACAGAACCCCGGCGGAGCGGATCTGCCGACACTCAGCGATGATCCATCTTTTCGTCTGGACGTGCCGGAAGATGGCACATACCGCATTCGGCTGCGTGACCGCTACGGCGATACACGTGGCGATCCACGGCTCAGTTATCGGCTGTCCGTGAGACCTCCAAAAGCTGACTTCAGGCTTGTCGTATTTGATGCGTTTCCGTCTGCCGACGGCAAAGCCCCGGCGACCAGCGGCGCGGTGAGTCTCCGCAAAGGCTCAAACTACGAACTGGCCGTGTATGCGTATCGCCGAGATGGTCATGCCGATGCCATTCAACTGACGGCGGAGAATCTTCCCGCAGGGATTACTTGCCGAGCATCCGTCATCGGGCCAGGACAAACGACAGCAAAGCTCGTGTTGACCGCAGCGATTGACGCAGCGGAACAGATTGCACCGATCAGTATCGTTGGACAGAGTGGCAGCGCTGACACTGCGATCAAACATGTGGCACAGGTCGCGACATTGATTCACGATCCCATCAACGGCTTGCCGCGCACGGCCCGTCTGACAGAGTCACTTGTCGCCGGGGTGATTAAAGACGAACAGCCATTTACGATTCTGGTGGATGCGATGAGCGCCGAATTCAGTCAGGATCAGCAGTTAATGATCCCGATTCGGATTGAAAAACGTAACGGCTTTGACGGCAAGGTCGATCTGAGTTTCTACGGCATTCCCGGTGAAGTCGATGCGCCGAACGTGGCGATTGAACCCGGCAAAACGAGCGTTGTCGCACGGATGTACTTCAAGGAAAATGCGCCGCCATCAACCAGCACAATTCTGGTGCAGGGCACATCGGCTGTGCCATATCGCCGCAATCCATGGCAGGCTGATCGCGCGAAAACGAAAGTCACCGAAGCCGAAGTTGCCGTTGCTGCGCAACAATCCGCAGTCGCGACAGCGGACGCCGCACTGAAAGACACGCAACAAAAAGTGGTCACGCTGACGGAGCAGGTGACAACGATCACCGCTGAACTCGCGGTGTATGCGATTCAACAGCAAAAGCTGCGAGACGACTTTGCGAAGTCGGTGGCTGAGCAGCAGAAATCCATCGAAGCACTGGCTGTGGTCCAGGCAAAACTGGCAACTGTCAATGCAACCGCGAGCAGTTCGGTGGATGAAATCAACGTGGCGATTCAGGCCGTGAAAGACGCATCGGCAGCAGCAGATGAAGCGGTAAAGACGCTGGACGCACTGAACAACGGTGCGGCGGAACTCGCGAAGCAGGTCGCTGCGACGAAAGAAATGGTAGCGACAAAAGCCATTGAGAAAACGGTCACGGAAACGGACGTGGTCAACCAGACAAAAGACGTCGAAACATCGCAGGCTGCATTCACGGTCGCTCAGAAAGCCGTGGAAACTGCAACACAAGCGAAAGCCGCCGCGGACGAAGTGTTGAAGAAAGCCGAAGAAGCATCAAAACCAAATAATGTCAATGTACGCGTGATCTCGGAACCTTTGGTGATCACGATTCATGCGGCTCCGGCAAAACTCACGGCAGCCGTTCCGGACGCTGGTGCGATTAAGCGCGGTGCCGCGGTGCCGGTGAAATTGACAGTCGCGCGCAAGAACAACTTTGCTGCAAATTTGAAACTGGCACTCGTGCTGCCGGAGGGTGTTACGGGGTTGACGGCGGACGCAGTTGACGTTGCTGCCGATCAGACTGAAGGCACACTCACAATCACCGCTGCTGCGGATGCCACCGTTGGAGATCTGGCAAATATTGTGATCCGCGCTACCGGGGATTTTAATGGACGCATGGCGTCAACCGATGTTCCCGTGGCTTTGAAGGTTGTTGAATAACAATCCTGGATTTTCTGATCCGACGGATCGGACTGATTTCCGCGAACTTTTCACCGAACGGCTGCCTTGGCAGCGTGCAAACTGCGACAAAGCGAAAACCATGATCAAAATAACAACCCTTGCCGTCCTTACCCCTTTGATTTTCTGTTCTGCGACAAATGCCGACGAGCTGAAACCAATCATCGCCGAAGCAGTTGCGCTGGGGCGTCCGGTGGAATTTGAACGCGATGTCTATCCGATCCTGGAAGCTAATTGCGTGGCGTGTCACAACGTCACAGTACATGAAGGGGACTTGATCCTCGAAAACATAGCCGCCATTCTCAAGGGCGGCGGCACTGGACCGGCAGTTGTGCCGGAAAAGCCGGACGAAAGCCTTCTCCTGAAGCTCGCGAGTCGTGGCGAAGAACCTGTCATGCCGCCGATGCCCAACGATCGCCAGGCGAAGGAACTTAACCCGAATCAACTGGGAATCCTCCGCCAGTGGATCATCGAAGGCGCGAAAGCCGGCGCTGTGACCACAACGAAAGCCATGAACTGGCAACCGATCAACCCGCGT
>JAYUVA010000071.1:0-3063 GCA_043754375.1 Candidatus Kuenenia sp.
GGAGACATCCACGATGGCTTTGAGGACGCCTGTCTCGGGACGAGTGAAGGATTCAAAGTCCGCCACCATGTTCTGGAACGGCGTCCGATGAGTAATCCATGGTGTGGTGTTGATCGTGCCGTCTTCAATCAGGCGAATGATGCGACTGAAATCCGAGGGCATCGCATTCCGTGAGGCCTTCAGTGTCATTTCCGGACGATGCAATGTGGTATGCGCGAATGTGATTTCTTCCGTCGTGATGCCCACATAAACCAGTGATCCCGTATGAGCCACATACTTCATCGCAGTGGCCATCGAATGTTTGTTGCCGGTCGCATCCGTGACGACAGGATACATGTCCCCGTTCGTGATGGCCTGCATCTGTTCCAGTTCACCGCCATCTCCCTTGAACTGAATGGTGTGTTGGATTCCATAATTCTTCTGACAGAATTCCAGCCGTGACGGCACCATGTCCATGACCGTGACCGTCGCCCCGGTGAGTCGCGTGAACTCCAGCGTCGCCAGACCGATCGGTCCTGCCCCGATGATCAGGACATGATCGCCCTTCTGTGAGGCTCCACGATCCGTCGCGTGACAACCAATTGCCAGCGTTTCCACCAACGCCAGTTGTTCATACGACAATTTCTTTGAAGGATGCAGTTTGTCCGCGCGAATCAGGAACCGTTCGCACAGTCCGCCGTCGATCATTACACCAATGACATTCAATGTGCAGCAGCAGTTTCCCTGTCCACGCCGGCATGCAAAGCATTTTCCGCAGTTCATGTAGGGCTCCACGCTGCAGCGATCACCGGCGGCGACATTCGTCACGCCGTCGCCGACTGCCAGCACTTCGACTCCCAGTTCATGACCCGGAATTCGTGGGTAGCGAAAGAACGGGAACTTTCCGAGCCAGCCGCTGAGATCAGTGCCGCAGACTCCCATGCGATGTGTCCGCACCAGAACCTGTCCCGGCCCCGGCTGTCCCGGATCGGCGACATCGACATGCTGAAAATTCTTTGGTTCTTCGAGGCGAATAGCTTTCATGGAACTTGTGCTTGAGTCGGTTTGAGTGAATTGGTGAGCAACAAGACAGTATAGACAAAGATTCGATTGTCGTCACGGATCCCACATTGGACTCTCGAAGTCTTCTGGCGTACGATCGCACCTGTGAATTGGCGGTTCGGCCGACTGCGAAAATCCTTTCCGGCAGAAAGGACCTACTTATGGACAAAAGGGAAGCACGACGCTATGGCGATCACGCGACATTTTCTGGACTGGAATAAGCCGGCTCTCACAGCGGCGGCTGATTATCTGATCAGTCGGTATGCCAACGGCGACCAGCTGGACATGTCGCCAGTGATTCTGGTTTTCCCCGGACGCCGAGCGGCTCGCCGGATGCTGGAACTGCTGGTTCAGCGAGGCGGCTCAAAATGGCCCGGGCTGGTGCCGCCGCGGATGGTTACGTTCAATCAGTTTCCTGAATTGCTCTATCCGCAACAGCAGAAACTGGCAGATGATCTCACGCAACTTCTGGTCTGGCGAAAAGCGTTATATGCCGTCCGTCCACAGGAGATTCGCGCGGCATTGCCGAATCGACCGGATGAGAATTCCGTTTCGTCGTGGCTGGCACTCTGCGAATCGCTCCGTAAGCAGCACAACGAACTCGCCGCGGACGGAATGGAATTTGACGAGGTCCATTTGAAACTCGTCGAACTTGGTCAATCCGAAGAAGCCGAACGCTGGAAAGCGCTGCGTCGCATTCAGTCGGAATACCTCATGCAGATGGACAAACTGCAACTGTGGGACCGTCAGGCCGCGCGACTGGTTGCCGTAGAGATGAAAGAATGTCGCACGAACCGTGATATCATTCTCATCGGCACGGTGGATATGAACCGCATCATCCGGCAGATGCTCGATCAGGTCGCCGATCGCGTCACGACCATTATTCACGCGCCGGAATCCGAAGCGGACGCCTTTGACGAATACGGCTGTGTGCGTCCCGAACAATGGGAATCGCGACTGCTCGACATCCCGCTGGAAAACACCCGCATTGCAGATTCTCCGCTGCAGCAGGCACAGTTGGCTATGGTGGAACTCGCCAGCTTCGACGGGAGATTTCGCGCCGACGATATCACAATCGGCGTGGCAGATGATGCGATGGTTCCAACGCTGACTCAGGCGATGGCCGATGCCGGGATTGCCGGGCTATGGCCGATCGGTATGCTGCTTCGAGATTCGCGCCCGTTTCAGTTGTTGTCGGCAATAGCTTTGCATGTGGCATCGGCCCGCGATGAGATGCCGCCGGATTTTGCCACGCTGGCTGACTTCGTCCGCCATCCGGATGTGTACGACTGGATCAACGAACACCTCAATCAGAATCTCAATGACGACGATGCATTCACACGTCGCCACGCATGGCTCAATGAACTGGATCAGTACCTTGCCGAACATTTACAGCTCACACCCGGCGTCCTGCTGGGCACCGCACCCCGACGAATCATCGTGGCGGAAGTCTGCCGCGCCGTGGAATTCCTGTTGCGTTGCCTGATTCCTGGTGCACCAGAAGCAGACAGTGCTCGATCAGCCGTGGGTCGCGCGGCTCCCGGCGGGCATGGGAAAAAACGACTGCGGCAAAGAACGCTTGATGATCTGGAGGGCGCCGCCGAAGCGTCGCTCACACACCAACTGGAGAAAAAACGGTCGCTGTCGGAATGGGCCGACGGAGCCGTCCGAATTCTCGCCACGATCTACCGTGATCGGGAATTACACAGTGATTCCGAAGCCGATCGCGGCATTGTCGCGTGCGTGACCCGCCTGCAGGAACTCAACGAACAGCTGCGACGAATTCCGGCCAGCGTGCTGCCCGAATGCACGGCCAGCCAGGCGCTGCAGTTGTTACTTCGTCAGATTGGTGAGACTTCGATTCCGCCGGAAGCAAATGATCAGGCCGTCGAGCTGCTTGGCTGGCTGGAACTGCCACTCGATGACAGCCCGGTGCTGGTGCTGACCGGATTCAACGAAGGCAAAATCCCGGAATCGATCAACGCTGACGCCTTCATGCCGAACAGCCTCCGCACACGACTG
>JAYUVA010000072.1:0-13114 GCA_043754375.1 Candidatus Kuenenia sp.
GACTGTTCCAGCCAAACGCCGCAGTTCAGATCCGCATGACCGGCGGCGACCTCACCGTGCGACTGTCAACCGATAACGTCGTCTCGCTCGAAGGCCCGGCGGAAGAATCATTTCGCGGCGAAGTGCAGGTCTCGCTGCGGTAGCTTGACTCTCCGAGTCGAGTACATTCCTGTGCCGCTTCGAGTACGATCCGGATCAGGCGGAAGCGACTGATCCTTGGCGAATGGAACAAGGCGAAGGATTGTCGCTGAGAGTCCTCGCCGTGGATGCAGCAAGCGGCAAGACCATCTTGGATCGGGAATTCTGCGGCGTCGAAAAAGCTCCTTCAATCCACACCAAAAACAGGTTCAACGACAAATCATGTGCGTGGCCCGGAAATCGATAATGACCCAATGCGAACCCATTGAGAATCGCTCGACGCGACCTCGTCACTGAACAGTCGACAGAAAGGGGATTTCAACCACGAATAGACACGAATAGACACGAATAAAGTCGGTCAGAAGAGCTGTAGAACGTAGAAAACGCGAGGCACGACCGCATCGTGAGCAGTCGTCGTGCATGACTCCTTGAATCAAACTCTGAATGAATCATTGCGACTATTTGTGTTCATTCGTGTCCATTCGTGGTTAAGTCACGCTTGACCCGCCCACTTCATTTGTCGTTGAACCCAAAAACAGCCACGCCAGGCTGACCCCGATCATCGGCCATTGGAATTTCCAATGCCGGTGCAACTCGGCAACAATGAAACGCGGTCGCCTGCGACCTGCCGTTCAACGATTGAGGGTGAACGTGAAACAGCCCTGTGGCTTTCGCCACAGGGCTGCAGGATGCGTCAGTCCGGATCGACGCTGGAACTACTTCGCGATCACGCGGGCCATTTCGAGAACCTTGTTCGAATAACCCCACTCATTGTCGTACCATGCCACGAGCTTGACGAACGTGCCGTCGAGGGCGATGCCGGCTTCGGCGTCGAAGACGCTGGTGCAGACTTCGCCGACGAAGTCGGTCGAGACAACCTTGTCCGTGGTGTAGCCCATCACGCCCTTCATCGGGCCATCCGCAGCAGCTTTGACCGCCGCACAGATTTCTTCGTAGGTCGCTGACTTGTTGAGTTCAACGGTCAGGTCCACAACGGACACGTCCGACGTTGGCACGCGGAAGGCCATGCCGGTCAGTTTCTTGTTCAGTTCCGGAATCACTTTGCCGACTGCTTTGGCAGCGCCAGTCGATGAAGGAATGATGTTCTCCAGAATCCCGCGTCCGCCGCGCCAGTCTTTGGTGCTCGGGCCATCGACGGTCTTCTGAGTCGCCGTAGCGGCATGCACGGTGGTCATCAGACCGCGCTTGATGCCGAACGAATCGTTGATCACCTTGGCCAAAGGGGCCAGGCAATTTGTCGTGCAGCTGGCATTGGAAATAATCGCCTGACCAGCGTAGCTTTCATGGTTCACGCCGTACACGAACATCGGTGTGTCGTCTTTGGATGGTGCCGACAGAATGACCTTTTTTGCACCAGCGGTAAGGTGTGCCTTGGCCGTGGGTTCGTCGAGGAACAGACCGGTGGATTCGACAACAATGTCTGCACCGACTTCGTTCCACTTCAGCGTGGAAGGATCTTTCACGGCGGTCAGACGGATCTTCTTACCGTTGACAATCAGGTTTGTGCCTTCGACAGACACGTCGCCTTTGAAGCGGCCGTGTACGGAGTCGAACTTGAGCATGTAGGCCAGATATTCTGGTTCAAGCAGGTCGTTGATGCCTACAACTTCGATGTCCTTTGAGAAGTTCTGGATCGCTGCACGGAATACCATCCGTCCGATGCGTCCAAATCCGTTAATACCGAGCTTAATCATGGAAATGCCATACTGTTTGAGACTTGTGACCGAAAGGAACGAGCCTTCAATCTAGCGACCTACGCCGGTAGCGCCAATCGCTGATTCAGGCTGCGTCGCTCGTGTCCTGGAAATGCTGCAAGTCAGATCAGAAATGGGTGAAATTCCGGGAATCTACGGCGATTGTCGCCTTTCGCTCCGCGAAAGATGCGCCGCTTTCGCTGAGCGAAAGGCGACACTCAATTCTCGAACGGTCCTGACGGCGAATGCCCGGTCGGGGAATCGCACAGATCCGACCGATCAGACAGTTCTGCAGGAACGTACAAAACCGGTGGCCGCATGTGACAAGACACATCTTACTTATCTCCGGCCAGTTGCTTCATGGCGGCTCGATCTTCGGGTGATAACAGGTACGGTGGTAGCAGCAACGAATCGAGCTTGGACTCCAGTGTCTCGATCCCGACAGGCTCTGCCAGAAACCAGATTCCAGGATGGATCTCACTGAGACGGGAAACTCGGGCGGCAAATCGATCGGGGCCGATCACCACAATCGGGACGTTGCGCGTTCGCACATCGGATCGCAGATTGGCCAGCGTCGTTGCCAGTGGCCAGCCAGCGGATTCTGCATCGACCAGAATCAGTTCACAATTCATCTGGCGAACCGCAGCGTCAAATCCATCCTGACCTGTCTGACTCACAGCGACAGAAAAGCCAGCAGCCTCAAGTGCCTCGTCGAGATCGCGCAATGACCGATCGTTCGAATCCACAACCACCGCTTCCGGTTTCAGACTTCCTTCTCGAACAGAGCTGAGCGTACGATTAACGGCCGGGGAGCTGATGTCCGTATGCGTGACGTTGAGCGCCACATCGCAGGCCAGCATCCGAATGCGAGCATCAGGAGAATTCACTGCGATTTTTAAGGCACTCTCGACAGATTCGCGTGTTTCTGGAGTGATCGCTGAGTAATCGCCCACTTTCATTCCGCGCAACAGCTCAATCCCTGCGTGAGCTTCATCGATCTCGAGTGCGGCGACGAGAGCTGCTGCCAGATCAGTCAACGTCTGACCAACGGCTACTGACGCGGCCGCAGCCAACGAAGTATCCGTCACCGCACACTTTGCAATCAGCAGCAAGCTGGATGCACGGCTGTTTGACGCATCCAGGACGACGGCGTCGGTCAGATAGCGCGTCGCATCGCTCAGGAACTCGGCCCGACGATCGCGGCCTGTCTGTTCCTGGATCACTGCCGGTTCACGAACGAGCGTGAACCGTCCGGCGGCTGATTTCAGCAGATCCACACCGCGCTGTGTCAGCAGTTCACTCGCATCGGCTGCGGTTGCTGCCGTCAGACTTCCCTTCGATAATCTTTCAACTGCGTTGGCCGCCGCTTCGCGAGTCGCAGCATCACTCTCCTGATCGAACTGCCAGCGCAGGAGTCCAGGTGCAATGTTCGGATCCGCAGTGCCTGAAAGCAATTGCACGATGCGAAATCGACCGGTCGGATTTGCGACACTCAGTTCCGTCATCAATCCTTGTCTCATATCGCGCGCGTGAGTTTTCAGGAGCTGATCAGCCACTTTGCCGGAGGGCGTATTGACATCTGCAGCGAGCAGTGCGGCGGCAGAACCATTTCCGCTGGCCACCAGGGTCACGGCCGCCTGTGTTGCCGCATCGCCCGGCGTCGCCAGTTCCTGAATCAATTCCTGCAACTGAGTCGATGAAAGTGGTTGCGGCTTTGAAGCTGCGTTGACGGCCAGTAACAATTCCCGCGCCTCGGGCTGCAGCTTTCTGTCACCGCTCAATGCCAGAAATGGACCGGCCCCCGCGCGCTGCCGCAGCGCCCGTAATTCGGCCTCGCCAAGTTGCTGATCAAGCAATTTGCGAAGGAACCTTCGCGCGTCATCCTGACGATTGAGATCATGCGTGATGATCGCCGCTTCCAGGATCTGATCAGGCGTTTCGGGAGAAAACTGAAACAGATCGCTGGCAATCGTTGTCTGTGCTGCAGGTTCGTCCTGTGCAATCGACTCTGACGCAAATCCGATCAGACCTGCCGCCGTCAAACCTGCCAGTGAGCGGCACACAGATCGGACAAAGCGACTTTGTCGCGGAAACGGCGGCATCATAGAATCCAATCCCGTGAAAACTAAAAAGAAAGGCTGACCCGGTCGGGCACCCCGTTCATGCTGTGACTCCGCCCCACGCCCGGGCCAACCCGCATTTTATCCTGCAGCATTGCGGTGTGCCAGCCGTTTTCTGCCTGAACGTGGCGCAAGCTTCACGCCTGCGATGAAAAACCAACGGCAAGCAGGAAGCTTATCCCACTTTTTGATCTGGACAAAGACGAGATTGACCATCATCGGCCAGAATGGAATCGCAAAAGGGGTCATTCTACTTATTCGACATCTTTGGCCTGCCTCGCGGTCGAAGAGATGACTCAAGTCCGAGCTGTTTGGCCGTCGTCGTCTGCCAGCGAGTGTCGCCGAATGGGGTGCCGCGGGCAAGGCTGTGGCGGAGCGAATTGAGTTCGGCGTCGGTCTGCACGGCGTTGACATGGCGTGTCCAGTGCGGTGGCTTCAGGACAGGAACATCGCACAGCAAACCCTCAGGACCGCTGCGAACTGTTGGCTTCAGGCTGGACCGCTCCCAGTCCTGACTTCGCTCGACCATGTTCGCCTCGCAGCGGATTTCGCTCCACGTAACGCAGCACCGTCAGCCGCATCGGCACTTTCTCGTGAGCCTCCCGCATCAGACTCCCAAACGCGGCGAAGTCGTCATCCTTGTGGAAAACGTCGCTGCAGCCATTGCCCCTGTGCAGGACATGGTAAACAAAACCACCGCGGGAGGCTCTGGATGTTCATGGCATGTGAGTACTCTAGCTCCACGCATTCCGCTCGTAAAGTAGAATGTCCCCTTTTGCGAGTCCCTCGCCAGAATGAATTGCTCGGTGACGCCAATGCCGCCGATAACGCCGACCATCCGGAATACGAACTCGGTCTTGTCCAGGCACTGGAAGATCTTGAAGAGGAACGCAACGGCGTTCAAGTCGCAGTCGACCGCCTTCGCCGTCTGATCAAATCCGCCACAAAGGCCCGCGAGGGGTTGGTTGATATTCTGAAGCAGATCGCTTCTCAACCACAGAAGTCTGGCACGCAGCTGTCGCAGCGGGCTGAGTAAGGATTGGACGGTCTCGTCTGGCATCGCGGGATTCGCGCCCCTACACCTTGGTATTTCCTGAGTGTCACGGTTCGATCACGCTGCCGTCCCATTGAATCGTACATCGAGGCAAGGCGGCTCCGAGTTGTTTCACGCCGGCGTCGGTGACCTTCGTTTGCTCAACATGTACAGTCTTGAGTTTCGGGCAGTCAGCAAGTTGCTCAAGCCCTAAATCACTCACGTCGCATCCGGCAAGGTCAATGGTCGTGAGGTCCTTACAAACCTTGAGATGAGCCAAGCCGGCGTCAGAAACCCGACTGTAGCCCAGGTGCAGGGTTTTAATGTCAGGTAGCTCCTTGATGGTGTTTGCCAGCCCTTCATCATTCACCAGAGTACCGTACAACCAAAGGCCCGTGAGACTTTTGCAATCTTTGAAATGGGCCAGTCCCGCATTGCCTACTTGAGTTTCCCCCACCCCAAGGATCTGCAGCTTTTTGCAATTCGTGAAATGGGCCAGCCCGTTTTTAGTTACCTTCGTACGATCCAGAACAAGGTATCTCAGGTGCTCGCAATCCTTGAAGACGGCCAGTCCAACATCGCTGACCATCGGGTTTTTAGACACATTCACGCCGGTGAGCACAAACGCCCCGTCGGGCAGATCGCCGACAGCAGAGATGGACCGTTCCTCCTGATCGATCTCCTTGATATGGAGTGTGCTGCCGATTGAAAGCACCCACTCAGCGGCGGTGCGGTCAGGGTCGCCGGCCAGCGGCGTTTGCGACAACTCCGGATTGACGTTGGCCGGTTCCGTCGCCGACGCCGGCTGTTCGAGTTCATCGCCGATTCGGGGATCAGACGCCGGCGGACGATTAACAGCAGACAAATCCACAGTCAGAACCACTCGGAATCCGATGTGGTGGAGACTGTAAAGTCGGTTCACTGGGTTATGGACTTCGCAAGCAGACGCACGACTGCTGGATGCCGGGTGGGCCCATGTACCGCCCTTGACCACGCGCCAGGAATTCTCGGAGGAAGGCGGGCCGACGGGGTCAATCTCTGGTTGTTCTGCCAATTGGCTGCGGAAAGTTGGTTCCCACCAATCATGCACCCACTCCCACACATTGCCATGAATGTCGTAAATCCCGAATGGATTCGACTTCAATTCTCCCGCGGAGTGCGTCCGCCCGACGGAGTTCGTCGCGAACCAAGCAGCCTGCGTCAGATCCTCGTCCTTTTCGCCGATCCAGTACTTGGTCGTCGTGCCCGCGCGGCAAGCAAACTCCCACTGGGCCTCCGTGGGCAAAAGGTAGCCGGTGTCTTCCTGTGGCGTCACCTTCTCGCTTGCGTGTAAGTGGAATGCCCTCAGTTTCTCTTGCTCACTCAGTTTGGCACAGAATTCGACAGCGTCGTTCCAACTCGCCGTTTCCACCGGGAGGCTGGTCGTGTCTATCGCGTCGATGGCGTCCTTCCCCGCCCCCGTCCGGGAGAAATAAGACGGATTCTTCCCCATCACATGTTCATACTGTTGCTGCGTGACCTCGTGGACGCCGAAGTAGATCGGTCGCGTCAGAATGACCTTGTGCTGCGGAGTTTCGCCCCTGATGAGCTCCTGCTGGTATGTGTTCGTGCCCGCCACCTGGAGGGCCTCTTCTATCTCTGCCGGCGTGCTCCCCATAATGAACTCCCCTGGCGGGATAAGAACGAACTTCATGCCGAGGCTGTTCGTGTATTCAACCGGCACCTTCAGATACGCCGCCCAGGCTTCCTGATGTTGCTTCGCCTGCGTGGCGTCGAAGGGTGCGATCGCCGGCGGCGGGGCATCGGCGGGCCAGCCGTGCCAGCCGTCAGTTGATTCTTCAATACCTGTTTTCAGTTCACGCGACATCTCCTTCGACTGGATTTGCAAATCTTCAAAGACGGCTTCCATTGGAGTCGATGTCGCATTGATGGCGAGGATTCCGACCTGGAGTCTCGACGAAAGATCGAGATCTTCCACTTCTTCGCAGTTATGCCATTCCTTCCCATCGTCGCTCCAGCGAAGCGACAGGGAGTCGTCATGCCTTTCGATTTGCAGGTAGATCGGCGCGTCAACCACGGGAACGTAACTCAGATTGACCTGTTCGCCCTCTGCGAACCATTCGCTTTGCAGATGGGGTTTGCCGTCCTTGATTTCTCCCGCGCTGGCGCGTTCATGTCGCAACAGCGTGCCGCCATAGTCCCAGACGACCAGCCCGGCCGCGCGATAACTGTATCCCTTCCGCAGGGCAGTCCCAGGCTGGGAGAGGACGAACGGCAGGACTTTTACCTGGATGATGAAATCTCCCTCGACCGTCTGAAGCATCCGCGGGGCGGCGAAGTTGTTCCAGTCGTCCGTCGGATTGAGGTCATGCAACGCGCTGCCGGGTACCGCGAGCGAAACACCCCTCAATGTCCTTTGAAGCCGACAATCCTGCAAGGGATTGATAAATGTGCCCCAATTCGACTCATCAGCATGTTGTCGTTCGGTTGGTACAGATGAGATGGCTGTTCTGCCTTCATCTACCTTCCCCTCCATCGTTACCCGCACCACTTCCCGCCCGCCGCGGGTGATCGTGACCAGTTGCTGCGAGAACGGCGAACCGTCTTTCAAAGCGGCGACTTTGTACTGCCCCGGTTTTAGCGTGAGTTGTTCCACGCCGGTGCCTTGGATCTCGACTTCTTCGCCGTTGATGGTGACTTTGACGCCGGGGTCGTCGGTTTCGATGACGAGGGTGCCGGAGCCGGTCGTCAGGCGGATGACGGTCGATGTCAATTCCGTCACGCCGATCGTTTCGGTGAAGCCGAGCCCTACGGCCAGCACCAGCAGCACCACCATCGTCGGCGACCAGGATTTTCTTGCTTGCCGGGCGGGGACGGCTTTGGGCGTTGTCGTCGCAGCAGAGGGGATCGACTTTAAAGGATGCTGCTGGATGTCGGCCAGATTTTGCCCCAGCAGTTCTGCCACTTCTGCCGCCGACTGATAACGATCAGCCGGATTTTTCTCCAGCAGCCTGTTGACGATCTCGCAGAGCCAGTCGGGAATCTCCGGGTTCGATTCGCGGATTGGCCGCGGCGAGTCGTCGCAGACCCGCTTCAGGATCGCCATGATCGAGTCCGCCCGGAAGGCCGCGCGGCCTGCGCACATTGTGTAGAGGACACTTCCCAGGCTGAACAGATCGCTCCGCTGATCGATCGTCGTCCCTTGGGCTTGTTCCGGCGACATGTACTGCGGTGTGCCGGCCACCTGGAACGTCTGCGTAGCCGCAAGATCATCCAGGCTCCGCGCCAAGCCAAAGTCAGTGATCTTCACCCGCTGCACACCGTTCTCAAGCAGAATATTTCCCGGCTTGATGTCCCGATGGACCAGCCCCTGTTTATGCGCGGCAGCGAGACCGGAAGCCACTTGCATGCCGATGCGCAGAATCTCGTTGACGGGAAGCGACCCCTGCGTGTTGATTCTCTCCTGCAGCGATTGCCCGAGGATGCACTCCATCACCAGGAACGGGACCGGTTGCGAGTCTTCAACGGCATGAATCGTAACGACGTGATCATGACTCACCGCCGCCGCAGCTTGAGCTTCTTTTAGGAATCGCCGGACCGACGTGGCATTGGTGGCGAGTTCCGGCAAAAGGACTTTGATCGCCACGACGCGGTTCAACTTCGGATCGAGTGCCCGCAGCACAATACCGAACGCGCCGCGACCGAGGACTTCGAGGATTTCGTAGGAACCGAGCCGGCCGAGATGCCTCGGATTTGGACTGGGTGACAGAAACGACAGATTGATCTCGGCGTCTGCCGCATGCAGATCGCTGGACACGATTTGGTCCGTCGGATCGTCGGTATTGGACTGTGACTGGCCGGCCATGCGGGTGGTGGCGGTACTGGCGGGCGAATGTTCAATGAAGCTGCCAGCGTCGTTGTGCGCCCGGAGCAGGTCGTCGATTTTTTGCCGGAGAGGGGTGTTTTCCTTGCAGGCTTGAGCGAGAAAGGCGTCCCGCTGATCTGGTGTCGGCTGTTCCAGGGCTTCAAGAAAGATGGTGCGCTCATTCATGGTGTTCATCCGCAGAGGAAGATGGTTTCCAGGAGATAGTGCGTATTGTGCGCAGAGAACCCGCCAGAAATCCTGGATAAAAACTGGGAGGGCCTCGAATCGAACGGGATCAGTCTGCCCGCAAACGACGATACAACCACGCCTTGGCATACGTCCAGAGCCGCTCGACGGTTCGCAACGGAAGTCCCATTGCATCCGCCGCTTCCGGCATCGTCAACCCCGTGAAATAGCGGAGTTTGACGAGTTCCGCTCCCGTGGCATCGACGGTGGCAAACTCGTCGAGGACCTCATGTACGGCGAGCAGTTCGTCATCCGGTTCCAGGGCGATCAGGCGGTCTTCCGGGATGTCATTCCTGTCCACATCGCCGCCCCGTTTCAATGCCTGTTTCCGGCGGGAATTATCGACCAGAATCCGACGCATGGATTCGGCGGCTGCTGCGAAGAAATGTCCGCGTCCTTTCCATCGCTGGCCTTTCTGACCGTCCTCAACCAGTCGAACATAGGCCTCATGGACCAGAGCCGTCGCCTGTAGCGTCTGCCCCGGCTTTTCCTGGGCGAGTCTCGCTGCCGCCAGTTTGCGCAACTCGTCGTACACCAAAGGCAACAATTGATCGGCCGCCGCCGGATCACCGGATTCGATTTGCGACAGGATGTGAGTGACGTCGGACATCGCGGGCCGAGTGCCTCGTGGCCTAAGGAAAATTATGTACAGCCAGAATCCCCAGAGGCCTTTTTAGCGGAAGTGATCCCAGTATGCGATGGTATCCATCAATTCGGGGAACCGTAGTGATATGGACCCAGAATCAGCGAATCTGTCAGGGGACGGAGGCTGGTGCCAGACACCAAATAACGGCGTCCGCTGAATCTGTGGGTGGAATCTGCTGTTTTGCGGTCGTTTTTGGTGGTGGAAAGTGAGCGGTCGGTGGACGTTAAGTTTATCGCATTGGGCTCAATTCCGAAGTGAGAGGCTGTACGTATCGGTTTCCTTGTGGCTTGGCTCATGCCCACAACGGGACAAACTCAAATCGCCGGGCGACCTGACAATCGTAGCCTGGGCGTTTCCTGCCGCTGCGTGAACAGATCGGTTTTGAATTCTTTCGGATTCCCGATGCGGAGCATCGGGGCACATTGGGTTGCCGTCGCGCTTCTCTGACTTCGGGATTGAGCCGAATGCGATAAACTTAATGCAGCCCTGACTGCGCACTCACACGACACTACGCCACTTTTCCTAATTGATTGCACTCACAGATTCTGCGAACGACCCTTGTAAATAGAGTAGCGGATTGTAAAATTGGGGCGTTAGAATTGCACGTCCGGTTTTAGTAAGGTGGCAGTTCAATGAACCAGCACATCTCTCGTCAGACGCTCATTCACTTTAACCCCGGGAAGTCACTGCCCACTGGCGATGATGCCATGTTCGTGGTGCCCTTCGATCCTGAGGATCATGACACGCCGACAGCCAGGGGACGAACCACTGCGATGGACCGGGCTGGTGATTCCGTTCCGATGCCATCTGTGCGGGGCGACGCCGAATGGACGCTTGAATATCTTCTGCTGGGGGATCTTACCGATCTCCTGAGTGAAACCTACGACGAAGAGAATCGCAGGTGGATTCTGGTCGTATTGGAAGGGCTGTTAGATGCCATTCCTGCCGAAAGACGCAGAGAGCGATTCAATAAACTTCGCGCAGTGTATCCCGATTCCCCGGGGATGCTGCAATCCTTGACGCAGCTTGAATCTGAGTACGACGCGATGATCTATCAGCTGCAGAGGCTGCGAAATCGCGTGGCATGGCGACTGTCGCTGCTGGATGTCGTCGCCGCTGAAGTTGTCCGCGATCTCATGCGATGGTTGGTGACATTTCAAAATTTCTGTCAACGCGAACATCGCCTCGACTTCTTTGAAGAAGCCAGAGTCAACTCGACCGCCGAGGCAGGCAGGGCCTCCTTGAAATGATCCGTCGGAAGCAACGCAGCAATCGAAAGATGCCAACTTTGCGTGAGTTGGACTTTTCGTTGATTCAGTTTGGCTTTTTCTTCATCTGGCACAAGACTTGGCAGACATCTGGGATATCATGTTCCAGGTAACAGCATTGATTTATTAGGGTGGAACCACGCGAAGCCATTTTTTGCTTTCGGAACTCAAGTGATTGAACAAGTTGAAATCCACAACTATCGTGGTCTGAGACACGTGAAGGTTTCACTTGCACCCCTGACGGTCCTCATTGGACCGAACAACTCGGGCAAGACATCATTCCTGCGTGCCATTGAACATGCCGGAACCGTGCCACGGCCCGAAAGTGAACAGAGGACAAAGCCCTTCTTGATCGACCCAACAGATCACTGGCGAATCGATCTCACCAATAACGTTTCTATGCGGGTTGGAAACCGTAGCATTTCGATCTTTCAAGACAAGCGACATCCGGGCCCAGGGCACTACACCCTGCAACTAGACGGACCTGATTTCGCACCAGTGGAATTTTTTCGTCTGCCATATGACGTAAAAATGACGGCGAACGGGTTCGTGGATTCCGCTAAAGCCATTGATATGCAGCTTGGGATGAATGGCGAAAACGTGGCAGCGATGGTTGATTTTATGCTCCGTCGAGCGCGCAGTCGATTTGATGCGATGGAGGCGGACGCGAGAGAGCTAATCCCGGGTTTGCAGTCGCTGAATGTCACAACTCCTCAACTGCAAGCGAGACGTCTGGACCTTGTAATGGAAGGTGGCTGGGAAATGCCTGCTGACCGTGCGTCCTCCGGTGTTCGCTTGCTGTTGTTCTTTTTGGCGCTGGCGCACCGCCCCGACCCACCAAGAACGATCCTCATTGAGGAGCCTGAGAACGGAATCCACCCAATGCGGCTGGAAGCTGTCATGCGGATGTTGATTCGCCTCACAGAAGCAAAAGACGGGCCGCAAGTGATCATCTCGACGCATTCACCTTATCTGCTTGACTGCCTGACTCTTGGAAAACACGGTGTCCTGGTCTTCAGTCGTGACTCTGAGGGCGGATGTACGGCAAGAGAAGTTGATTCCGAAAAATTGCAACCGTTCCTGACGGAATTCATGTTGGGTGAGGTCTGGATGAATCAGGGTGAGGAAGAATTGGTGGAGGAATGCCCCGAATGATTGCCCCTGTCAATGCAGCACCGTTGAGAAGAGTACGATTGAACCGTTCTCGCGGTGAGAACCAATATGCGCTTAAGAAGCGTTTCGCTGCACTGTGCGAAGAGCATTCGGTCACGTTAGTCACCATTTCACGCAACGACTCCCTGTCCTGGACGGAAGAAAAAGACCGAAGGCGATGCGTCCTGATCGATAAGAGTCTGCTGGCCGATCTGACTTTCGCTGAAAAGAATGAGTTGTCAGATCTTCAGCAACAAGCTGAGGCTCATTTCGACGAAGTCGCACCACCGCCGATTGACGGTGCGTTGAAGATTCATGCACAACTCCTCAAACGTGCGGGCATCACGAACAAATGACAGATGCATTCGTCTATTCGCACAGTCGAGCCCGGCGACACGGACCGGCTGGATACGACGGCTACTCGTCTTACCGGCCGTGGTTGCGTGACGAGTTTACGTTCCGCTGCGTCTACTGCCTGGTGCGTGAAGAGTGGGGACGCCTGACTGGCGAGTTTGATCTTGATCATTTTCAGCCGCAGGCAAATCGACCCGATCTTACAACCGAATATGACAACCTTGTCTACGCCTGCCACACCTGTAATCTCCGCAAATCGGACACCGAGACATTCGATCCCGAGAACTGCATGACGAAGAATTTGGTTCGTGTCTATCCAAGCGGCCGCATCGAGGGTTTGAGTTTGCAGGCCAGAGGCATCATCGCAAGACTTGGACTCGACTCACCGAAGTTTCGCAAGTGGCGACTTCTCTGGATCCGAAATGTTGAGTTGGCGAAGCAGCACGACTCCGATCAATATAAGCGTCTGTTAAGTTTTCCGGACCACTTGCCCGATCTGTCGAGACTCGAACCAGTGAGTAATTCAAAGCCCCGCGGCATCAGGGAATCATACTTCGCTGTCCGGTCGCGTGGTGCA
>JAYUVA010000073.1:0-5808 GCA_043754375.1 Candidatus Kuenenia sp.
GTCCGTTACTTATTTCCGTGCGATTGATTCGGTTGTCCCAAATTCGGTTGTCTCCCTGCGTCGCATGAAATGGACAACCGAATGGGGACAACCGAATGCACAAAATAGCCGGAAACACGTCCGTACAAAAACCGGGTGCTCCACTCCACGCGGTTGGCATTGGCTCGTTAAACCGCGTCCGCAGCGGGCCGCGATTGTTCTATTTGAAATTTCGTATTTGAGATTTGAAATACGAAGCGCGGGGCGTTGCCCACGCGGTTCAACGAATGTGCCATCCTCAACCCCGTGCGGTATCGCGTGGAACGGCAATACCGAAGACGGCGTTGCATCGATTCGCCTGCGGCTCGCCGTGATCGGTTCCTGACGGTTCGGTCTTGACCGAATCTGGAAAAAAGCACAAAGTCTCATCGGCAGGCGCTGTGTCTAAGGATCAGAACGCAGCCTGCCGTTCGAGATCCTCCCAAATTCACCTGCCATGGAAGAATGGTGAACCATGCGGCTTAAACGCTGGGCTTCGGTCCTGTTTGTGACTTGCTACCTGCTTTCGCTGGCGTGGGGCACCGGTGCACACGCTCTGAAATTCGGCCTTTGCGGCAATACACTGAGCTACTTTGTCGTGTGGGACATGTTCTGCGGCTGGGCGGCGTACGACAATCGTACTCACATCGTGGCCGAAGACGCTGAAGGCAACTACTACGAAGTCCGGGAACCATGGGGTGCTTTCACGCCATTTGGCAACGTCGATCGAGTCAACTATGACGTTTCAAATAATCTGATCGCCCGTCATATCAACCATGTGATCTCCCACACATCACATCCTGAAATTGATCGCGTCTACGTTGTTCAGGAAATCTGGCCAAAACAATTCAACGTGCCAGCTCATCTGTGGTCGTATAACTTCCATGAGCCGATGGAGAAACTTTCTTACTTCCATCTGAAGTCGATCTGCACGGCGAACGGGTCGGCAATTGAATTGTATCCCGATTGGTTCAATCGTCAGATTCTGCTGACGATCTCCGACAATCCCCGGCTCCAACAGGCGTCACGCGAAGCTACGCCATACTACAACACGTTCTTCGATCCCGCAGCCAACAATATTCAGAACAGGTTTCAAGCCACGTCGGATTCGAACGGGCTGAATACAAACTAGCAGATCGCCACTGATCCTAATAATTGGATGGAGTCATCATGAATTCAATACAGACAAGACGTCCGGCACTGTTGAGCGGCATTCGGGAATTTTTCTTTGCCGAACAGGCACCGTACGGGATCGCTCTGGTTCGCATGTTTCTGCCAGCGGTTGCGCTGGTGCCGATGATTCGGCGATTCGGGCGAGTTCGCGAATTGTTTTCGGCCGATGGTGCACCGACACAGATGTTCGAACTGTTCGGACAGGGCACCCCGCTTCCGATTCTTCCTCCTTCGTTCGCCGTCGCGCTGTACGGGATCATGATCTTTGCGCTGATCTGCGGAGTTTTGGGGTTTCGGACACGACTGGCGTTTCTGATCGGGGCTCCGCTGTACACGTATTTCAATTTGCTCGACGCCGTAAGTACGATGACGAAGTATTCCGTGATCACGTCGCACGTCCTGCTCATTCTGGCCGTTTCCGAATGCCATCTTGTGTGGTCGATTGATGCCGTCCTGAAACGGTGGAAAGACGGTCGTGAAGCTTCGGCAATTCCTCCTCGGGTCCCTGTCTGGCCGGCACGCCTGATTCAGATTCTGTTTTGCTTCGTCTACTTCGGTGCGGCCATCACCAAGATTCAGACACAGGCGTTTTTCAGTGGAGAACAACTGCGTTACTGGATGCTGAGCAACTGGAACTACGCAAATCCGATCGGCGAACTCATGGCGACTTCGACACCGCTGCTGTTGATCAGCGGATACCTTACCGTGGTATGGGAGATCTCCTTTCCGTTTCTCACATGGCGACCCATCGGGCGCTATTTCGCGCTCGGCGTCGGCGTAATGTTTCACTTCATGACATGGGTTTCGTTAGGGCTGTGGATTTTTCCACTGATCTGCATCAGTTGCTACCTCGCGTTCCTGATGGAACGGGACATTGTCGCCATCCGACGTTTTGTGCATCGCCTGCGTCTGCCGACTTCGCTGTTGGGACTGCCGCGATTTGCCATTGCACGAGCCATCGAAATGCGACCCGTTGCAATCCCTGTTTCGATGGTCTGGCTGGCACTGGCGACACTTGTGGCTATCGGGTCGGCTGAGGCGGATTATCGAATTGATCTTTACGGTGTCCGCTCAAACAACGGCATGATGGCGCTCAGAACGCTGGATCGCGAGGTGGCCCTGGCCATGATTAACAACTCCCGACCGTTACGCGAAAAAGACAAATTCTTTTCCTTTGATATCGGCAGTCTGCTCGTTGGTGGTCAACTCGCAAATCGCCTGACGGAATACGAATACGGCGACACCATCATTGCTCAATGCAATATCAATCCACCTCATGAGGATCTCTGGATCGAAGTGGCGATTGAAGATTCCAAAGCGAGGATTTTTGACAGTTCCGGCCAGTTCGTCACACGCGATTCATTGTGGGCCAACTTCGTCTATCAAACCGGAAACAAGATGGCTCCCGGCGACTACTGGATGATTCTCAAGAGCGGCGGAAAAGAGATTTCCCGCAGGCCATTCAAGCTGACGGGTGATCCCGGTTCAATGCCACCAATGGCACCAATGCTGACGAACTGAACAGTGTTGGGCGTGATCCAGGAAACCCCGATTGTGCCGACAGAATGCCAGATTAGCAAGACGCCCACAAAGAGAAGACTTAGAATTCACCGCGAGAAATCAGCTTCCGGCGAATTCTCAACTGGCCACTTGCGTTCATCAGAAGAAGTCTGGCTGTTGCGGTGCCGATCTCCGTCTTGCCGACGATGAAACCGTTAACCAGTTCGAAATGATCTTCCCAAACATCCTCTCTGGGATGGAAGAGCCGAATCAGTTTTCGATCAGGGGTCGATAGAGTGGCTAGGTTCGGCCCTTTTTGAAGGTTGCACCGAGGGCACGCGAGGCAAAGATTTGATTCGCTGTCGTCTAAAACATGCTGAGTGGCTTGAATATGTTCGACGTGGAATCGCAGGAAGGAGGCCGCGTCCTGGGGAATGCGGCAGTATTCACAGTGATGACCAGCGCGTGCGCGCACAAACTGACGAAGGGTCTCGTCCATCAGGCAGCACCGGAACGGCTATCCAGCAGGTTGCGCGCTTCAATCTGCAGCAGCGTGACGAATTGTGCGAAACTCACATATTGCTCGTACTGAGTACGTTCGTCTTCTGTAAGAGTACCGCGATTGGCTTTGTCAGCCAAGCGGTCAACCTCAAGCTGCAACTCCGGATTGGCTCGCAAGGAGACCAGACGTTCCGCAACCTCAGCCGTCAAACACTGGCCGACGGGCTCAATCAATTGATCAATTGTGGGGCCGATTGGTGACATAGCTGAATCCTACCACAGGGCGATTCAGATGTCACGAAGTTTTCGTTCGTATTGAGATTTCTGCTGCAGTGTTCAGCGAGATCGACTTCCAGAAATAACGGGGTCACCCAAATCCCAGCACGGGCTTCGCCCGCACCCCGTTGGTTAAAGCCGGGAGGCAGAAACACGGGTCACAGAAAAATGGGAGCAAAAGATATTTTCATTCTGCGATTCATTTTTCTGTCACCAATATTTTGGTCGCACCCGCCCCACCTTCTGTTGAGTGCAAGTTGATAATCTTCGCGGCACAACAAGAAATCGACGGTTAGTAGTACGGAGTGGCCAAAGTTACGGGTCGAATGCCGGCGTACGTAGACAGTTGGATGCGCCCGCTATTCGCCACCCAGAGCCTTCGCGATGAATGTGCCTGCTACTTTCGCCAAATGTGTCTCGCCCCGTTGTTCCGCACCGGGCGATGCTGTGACCTGGCGCTAATCGTCCTTCTGCGATTCCAGCACGGACAGAAACGCTTTCTGAGGAATTTCCACTTCGCCGAATTGTTTCATCCGCTTCTTACCCTCTTTCTGCTTCTGCAGCAGCTTGCGTTTACGAGTAATGTCGCCGCCGTAACATTTTGCGGTCACGTTCTTGCTGAGGGCTGAAATCGTTTCCCGCGCGATGACTCGTGATCCTATCGCGGCCTGGATGGCAATTTCAAACTGATGTTTCGTGATTTCTTCTTTCAGCCGTTTGACCAGTGATCGGCCGCGACGGTCAGCATTGGAGCGGTGGACGATCGTGGACAGCGCGTCCACGCGCACGCCTTTGACGAGGATATCCATTTTCACAAGATCTGCAGCGGTGAAGCCAATGACTTCGTAATCCATCGTGCCGTAGCCGGACGTCACGCTCTTGAGCTTGTCGTACATGTCGTACACAATTTCGCTCAATGGCAGTTCGTAAACGATCTGCGCCCGATGCGGTCCAAGGTACTCGGTGCCCTTGAAAACTCCCCGTCGATCCTGACACAACTGCATAATCGTGCCGACATGTTGTGTCGGGACGATATAGCTGACTTTGGCGATCGGTTCGCGGAACTCTTCGATGATGCCCGCATCCGGAACGTCCTGCGGGTTATCGATCGTCATGACCTCGCCATCGCGCTTGACAATCTGATAAGTCACGTTGGGAGCAGTCTGGATCAGATCCATGTCCTGCTCTTTTTCCAGACGCTGCTGCACAATTTCCATGTGCAGCATCCCCAGAAATCCGCAACGAAATCCAAATCCGAGTGCGTCGCTGGATTCCGGCGTGAACGAGAAACTTGAATCGTTCATCTGAAGTTTTTGCAGTTCTTCCCGCAGCGCCTCAAAGCCCGTGGCATCGAGAGGAAACATGCCGCAGAAGACCATCTGCTTCGGCTTCTGATAACCCGGCAACGGCGTGTCGGCCGGATCGTGGAACAGCGTCACCGTGTCGCCCACGGTGACTCGACTGAGTTCCTTCAGGCCTGTCAGAATGTAGCCGACCTGCCCGGGTCCGAGTTCATCACATGGTTTCATCTGAGGCCGGAACTGACCGATTTCCAGAACCTCATTGACGACACCCTCCCGCATAAAGCGAACTTTGTCGCCTTTTTTGACGCAGCCTTCGAACACGCGGACATAAGTGATCACGCCGCGATAGTTGTCGTACTTGCTGTCAAACACGAGTGCCTTGAGTGGTTTGTCGGCTGTGCCACCTGGTGGCGGAATCTTCCTGATGATCGCCTCGAAGACGGATTCGATGTTGAGTCCGACCTTCGCGCTGACTCGAAGTGCATCTGTCGCATCCAGTCCGAGAACAGTTTCGACTTCTTCAAGAACTTCATCGACGCGCGTGACCGGCAGGTCGATCTTGTTGACCACCGGAATGATTTCCAGATTCACAGCGATGGCAGCGAACGCGTTTGCAACCGTTTGAGCCTGCACGCCCTGGAACGCATCGATCAGCAACAGCGCGCCTTCACAGGCAGCGAGACTTCGGCTGACTTCATAGTGAAAATCGACGTGACCCGGCGTATCGATCAGGTTCAATTCATATTCCTGACCGTCCTGAGTCCAGTTAATGGTGACGGAGCGAGCCTTGACTGTAATGCCGCGTTCGCGTTCGATGTCCAGGTCATCGAGAATCTGTTCGCGAAACTGACGCTGCGTGATCGTACCGCTTTTCAGCAGCAACTGGTCGGCGAGCGTGCTCTTGCCATGGTCGATATGAGCAATGATGCTGAAATTGCGGATGAACTTCGGGTCCATAGTTGCACAAACAAGTGGTCAAAGGGCATGCGTGGCCTGAAGCGACCTGACGCAAAAAGGGGCATGTATGGGTCATTCG
>JAYUVA010000074.1:0-6010 GCA_043754375.1 Candidatus Kuenenia sp.
GCTCACGCTCGCCAGCGCATCGGTGACGCGACGAAGATCGAAGTGCAGATTTGAAATATGGATGGCAATCAGGCCGCTCGGACGCAGGTGTCGAAGGTACGACTGCATGGCTTCCTGTGTCAGCAAATGCGTCGGAATCGCGTCCCCGGAAAACGCATCGAGCACCAGAAGATCGAATTCCTGCGGCGCTTCATTTTCAAGCACCAGTCGCGCATCACCGTGGATGATTTCTACCGATGACGGACAGTTTTTCAGAAACGTGAAGTGCCGCTGTGCTAATCGTGTCACGTTTTCGTTGATCTCGTAGAATCGAAAGGTATCGCCCGCTGTGCCGTACGCCGCGAGTGTGCCGGCACCGAGTCCCACCAGTCCGATCCTGAGCGGAGTCCTGCGGTCTCGCAGTTCTTCAATGGACCGTCCGACGCCCGTTTTGAAACCATAGTACATTGTTGGCAGACTGGGGATTCCATTTAACTGGATCCCGTGCATGATGCGACCGTGACGCAGCACCACCGCGTCTTCGATGTCATCCGTTTCGACTTCCAGCACTCCATAAAAGTTGCGAACCATAGCGATCGATTCGGTGTAATTCATAATCGCCGCAGTGAACACAGTGCCGACTCCCACGAACAGGGAAATCGCCAGTCCGGTCCACAACATCGGAGGCCGCTGATCTTCAGACGTCCAGCCGCGAAAATCGGAGTACACAATCACGGCGATGACGCACGCCGCCAGCAGTCCCAGATAGTGTTCCCAGAATGCCGGGAAAATCATCGGTGCCAGCAGTCCCACAAACAGGCCTCCACCCGCGCCACCGGCGGACAGTGTAAGATAGAATGCAGTGAGTGATCCGGGGTCAGGCCGCATTCTGGCAAGTTCACCATGGCACAACATGCAGATGCTGAACAAAGTTCCAAAGTAGATCGCCAGTTGCAATGGCAAAAATGTGCGCGACCCGAAACTCTGCAACCAGCAGACCGCAAGCACCAGCACAGCAGTCCCGAACGCATACCAGTTGCGTCGATACCAGCGGTCACTGTCGAAACACAGGATAAAGGACAACAGGTACAGCGAAAGCGGAATCACCCATAAGAATGGAATCACAGCGACGTCCTGACAGACCTCGTTCGTCTCTGCCAGCAGCATCGTCGAAGCGACCATCGCCAGTGAAAACCAGACCGCATAAGTCCCGACAGTCACCGGCCGGGACTTCCTGTTCACATGTCCTGCTGGTTCGGTACGTTGCTGGATGTCCTGCGGCAGTCGCCACAATTGGACGATGCATGCCACACACAGCGTGGCAAACACGCAGAAACCGACAGACCAACCGTTGGCCTGAATCGAAATCCGCATCAGTGGCTCAAACAGAACAGGATATGACAACAGCGCCACGAGCGATCCGGCATTCGAGAGTGCGTACAACCGGTACGGCGAAGTCGTGGGCTCAATCAGGCTGAACCATCGCAACAGCAGAGGCCCTGTGGTGGACAGGATAAAATATGGCAACCCCACCGTCGAAAGCAGCAACAACGCGATCCGCAGTGTTGGTGATTCCGCCGCGACAGGTTTCCATAAGATCGATGGCAGAATGTTCAGGAATGCCAGAGACACAACCAGCAAGGCTGCGTGGAGCATCGCCTGCCAGCGAGTCGGCAACTTTGCCGTGAGCAGGTGCGAATATGCGTAGCCACCGCAAAGCAGCGTCTGAAAGAACAACATGCATGTTGTCCAGACACCCGGTGTCCCGCCAAACCACGGCAGGATGGCTTTGCTGATAAGCGGCTGAATCTGAAACAGCAGGAACGCGCTGACAAAAACCGTGGTGGCAAACAACACACCGGATCCGCGCATCGGCTGATGTAACTGCGTCATGGTCTCTGGCTTATGCAATCTATTTCGTTGTCAATCGTCAACCTTCGGTTGATTCCCGCCACGGAGTGTCGGGGCACATTTTTGCCCGACACTCCGTGGCGGGTCTTCCGAATGCATTCAACTCCACTCTGAGTCGTGACAAGCCACTAGCCCATGCCCATTTTCGCGATCGCATCCTGCAAGCCGGGGACGTTCATACCTTCGGCGATGTCGGCCATTTCGGCTGCGGCCGCAAATTTGGATTTTTGGAGGGCTTCATTGGCGGCGGCGTTGACCAGTTGCTCGATCATCTGTCGATCTCCCGACGCGATGAGATTTTGATCAATCGAAACGCTGAGCACGGTCATTTCACCACTGACGACAATTCGTACAAGATCCGGCCCGGCACTGCCTTCCGACCTCAGCTTGCTGACTCGTTCTTTTGCCGCCGCCACCTTGCCCTTGATCTCACCGGCCTGTTGCATAATGTTCGCAAGGTTTTTCAATCCACCAAACATTCCGGTTCCTTTTTTAATGTCTGAAATCTTGAGAATTCAGCGACGGTCAAATCCACCTATTCGTCTGCATCGTCACTCTCCGTGGTTGCCACCTGCACGGCTGGCGCAGCCGTGATTCTAACAACCGTCGCGCCGAATGCTCGTATCACTTCACGCACAAACAGATCACCGCTCGGATCGACTTCCCCCATCAGATTTCGAAGTGGTGCGGTCGGTGGGGGATCGGCTTTCGCCTGTTGACTCCGCGAATTCGACGATGCCGCATGTTCGGGATTCTTCTCCGCCGTGGAACTGGATGGTGGAAAACCAACAGTCGCCACCTTTGCGGATGTTTTTTGTGGTGCCGTCAGTCGTAATGCGATGGAAACCGTTCGTCCCGTCAGTCGCAGAACCTCAGCTTCGATGCGACTACGATTGTCGGCCTGATCGAGTGCCTTTCTGGCAAATTCACTGGTGGCGTCCAGTAGAATTTCAAGGCGATTTTCTGGACCCAGCTGCAGGCCGCTGGCTTGCCTGAAGCCCGCAGAAATTGTCAGCCCCAGTGTACTGACAAGCCTCTGAAACAACGCCGGGCAGTTGCCCTGCGTGAGTTCGATCTCTGGTGTCACAGCGACGGGTGCTTCGGCCGAAATCGGCGAAACGCCCGTCATGTCCGCGGACGGATCAGACTGATCCGTCGGATCATCGTCGTTGGTCACCACGGTGCCCACAGGTGGTGTGATGTCCGCAGGCTTCAGCCGTTCAGTGTTTTTTTTTTCTATTGCTGGTAACGCTGCTGCCGGTGCGGCCGCAACGATAGTCGCACTCGGCTGGCCTGTCGGCATCTCCGGGATGGCCGGTAATCGCCCCGACAACAGATCGCTGATGGCGCTCAGGTTTTCCAACAGGCTTAACTGCACCATCGCCATTTCGAGGACTGTCCGCGCGAACGTACTGCGGAACATCTGGTTCTTGCCGTCCGACAGAATCTGAAACGCCGCCATCACGGAATGCATGCTCAACCGCGATCCCTGCTTCATCAGAGTTTCACGATGGCGCATCGCCACGCTGCAAAGTGAAACCGTGTCTCCGCCACTCAACGTAACCATCAGGTCGCGCACATATCCGATGGCCTGATCCATGAGTTCACCAGGCTGGACACCAGTCGCGAATGACTCATCCAGTTGAGCCAGGACTTCACCCGGACGATGTTCGACAATCGCATTGAACAGATTGACCAGACGTTCGTCACCAGCGGTTCCCAGCATCCGGTGGACGTCTTCAGCCGACACGGTGCCATCACTGAATGCCAGTAACTGATCAAACAGTGACTGACTGTCGCGCATCGATCCGCGCGCGCGACGCGCGACCAGTTCCAGAGCGTCTTCCGAAACTTCAAAGCCTTCGATTTTGGCAATTTCACGCAGCCGGTCTGCGATCGAGATATCGTTGATGCTGGAAAAATCAAATCGCTGACAGCGGGACAAGATCGTGTCCGGAACTTTGTTCGGCTCCGTGGTACAGAATACGAACTTGACATTCGGCGGTGGTTCTTCCAGCGTTTTGAGCAGCGCGTTAAAGGCTTCCTTGGTGAGCATGTGGACTTCGTCGATGATGTAGACTTTGTACTCTGTCCGCATCGAACGGACGCCCACGTTGGCGCGGAGCGAACGAATATCATCGATCCCACGATTCGATGCACCGTCAATTTCCAGCACATCGACGTCGTTGCCGGCAGAGATCCCGTCACAGATTTCGCAGTGATTGCACGGCACGCCGTCCTTCGCATTTGGGCAGTTCAGAGCCTTGGCCAGAATTCTCGCGGTGGATGTTTTGCCGACACCACGCGCCCCGGTAAACATGTAGGCATGCGCGACACGACCAGCCTTGATCGCATTCGTCAGTGCGCGGGCGACATGTTCCTGTCCGACGACATCATCAAAAGCCTGCGGCCGGAATCGACGTGCCAGTACTGTGTAATGAGCCCCGGTTGTCAACGTGATGAACCTTGGTTGAAATACGTGTGCCATGCATAGCGGCATGAAGAATACGGCGAGTGATCCGCCGAATCCACCGAACCAGACACGGAATCTCGGTCGGCGGCGCGTTTGAGTTACAGCCATGCATTCTGACAGATCGACGTCGCTTCATCTACCGACCGGACGGCGCTTCCTCTACCGATCGGACGGCGGCAATGGGACAGATTCGGCGGATTGGAGTTTTTGCAGCAATGCGTCGTATTCTGCGACGCATTTTTCCCACGAAAAACGGGCGGCGAATACGCGGGCATTTGCTGCCAGTCGGGCTCGTGTTTCTCGCGGAGCGTCGATGTCGCCGTTGTTTGTCACAAGCAGTTCCCGCAGAATATGCGCCAGTCGCTGTGTATCGCCGGGTGGGAACAGTCGCCCTGTCTGACCGTCGTCGATGACTTCCAGACAACCATCGACCGCAGACGCGACTACCGGCAGGCCCGCTGCCTGGGACTCCAGAATCACGTTCGGCAGGCCTTCCCAATTCGACGCCAGCACAAGCACCGTCGCCGCTTTCATGATCGACGCGACATCCGATCGCCAGCCGAGCAAACGCACATGGTCCTCAAGTCGTTTCTGCCGGATCAGTCTCTCGACCGGAGCCTGCAACGGTCCATCACCGACAAATACCAGCTTTCGATGCGCATGGCCAGGCGGATCCAGTCGCCGCAATTCATCGAATGCTTCGACCACATCCAGTGGGGCCTTTTGGGGACTCAGTCTGCCAACACACAGAATCACCTGATCACCGTCGTGACAGCGTAATTCACTGCGTGACACAGCGACGGCGGCATCAATTTCTCCGAGATCCACGCCGTTGAAAATCGAATCGACACGACCGGGCGCGATACCGCACAGATAACAATGGACCCTGGCAACCGACTGGCTGACGGCCACATAATGGGTGACATGCTGGTTCGTCAGCCATTCCGGGATACGCACTGACCAGCGACGATCGGCCACGCGTACGCCGCAGACGACGGTCTTGACACCAGCTCGCTGCGCCGCCAGACGTCCCACGATGTTGGCCTGATGCAGAAAGGTGAGCAACACCGATGGCCGATTGTTCAGCAACGCCAGCTTCATGCGACGGACTGCGCGCAAATCCGCTGCTCCACCACACTGCAATGCCTCAACAGAGATTCCTGACTGCAGTAACGGTTCCGCCAACGGCCCGGCATCCCGCAGACTGATCACACGAACGCTCCAGCCAAGAGACTTCAGTCCGATGGCAATTCTGACGAACGCCCGCTCGGCACCACCGACATCCAGCTCAGTGATGGCCATTGTGAGTCGGTTGGCGTCAGTATCAGGAGTAGACTTCACAACAAATCTGGCCCGAAAAATATGAGTTGAATCCAAATCCGCCAATTTTAACAGACAAATCCGGGTCTCGGTTTACTTCTTCCGGATGCGAAACGGAATCGAAACGAGTACCCTGATGTGTGCCACTGGCTTTACCAGTGCTTCATGCACATGGGAGCACTGGCAAAGCCAGTGGCACACAACCCATCAATGCATTCGTGATAGAGCAATAAGCACCAGCGGAGAAGTTACTTCGTTTAACCGCGTGCCCATCGGGCCGCGCTTCGCTGCCAATCGCGGGGCGTTGCCCACGCGGTTAAACGATAT
>JAYUVA010000075.1:0-3601 GCA_043754375.1 Candidatus Kuenenia sp.
AGCGTATGATCAAACACGAGCCCCGAACCTGCGCAGCCAGCGTAGTCCGTTCCGCCCGTCGTAATCGGGCCCGAAGTCAACTGTACCTGAGAATAAGTATCGAGGTAGATATTGTGTGAGAACTCTCCTGTTCGGCCCATTTTTGAGCGGCGAGACGGGCAATAGAAAGAAGAAATTTCAGCCGTCGCAGGAGCGTAGCCAAGGGTATTGAGCCAAACAAATTCGTTATTGCGTTCCGAGTTATTCCAGACGTTGTAGTAGGGTTTCCATTGCTGGTACAGGTTGTCCTGTTCGATGTAAGGCAGGATGTGGTACATCCAGCTCATGCCGTGCAATCCAAGTGCATATCGATTGTCCGTTGCTTCTGTGGGATCAATCAAACGAGTACCATTCGGCGCAAGGTTTGGATTGATGGGCTGCCGCGTAACAATCAAACCCGGTGGAAAAGCGTTGTGAGTATCGTGGTAATTGTGCAGCGCCAACACCAACTGCTTGATGTTGTTTTCACACTTCGTGCGAAACGCGGCTTCGCGAGCTTTTTGCACCGCTGGCAGCAGGATCGCCACGAGGATGGCGATGATGGCAATCACGACGAGGAGTTCAATCAAAGTGAACCCACGCGTCTTACGACGAAGAGAACGCATAAAAATCTCCCTTGCTGACTGCGGTTAAAGATGACTAAGACATTGATCAAAATGACCGAAGCACACACTCATCGGACAGTGGCATGATCCCAGAACCACACCGTATTGTTCAGTTTTTTTCAGTTCTAGCACATATCATTCCCGGAAATTTGTACATCAGGGCAAAAAAACCTATGATTTTTCAACATTCCAGCCCAAAGCCACTCAAAGGCGGATTCCGAGCCAAGCGGCACAAAACCGCAGCTCCCTCACGAATCAAATCGTCTTCCGCAGCGAATGAAACGCGAAAATGTGTGTCTGACGGACTGAACACGTTGCCAGGAATGATCAGCAGATTGTTGCGAATTGCTTCAGCCACGAATTCCGATCCGGTCCCCCACGGTGCTTTCAGAAAAAGGTAAAATGCTCCTTGACCGCCGTGAATTTCGAAATCGTCCTTGAGCAGACTCACAAGCAGTTCCCGCTTGCGATGGTAATCCTGCACGTTGTCCTGCAAATCGATTTCCCACGCTGTGACACCCGCCCACTGTACGGGATGCGGCGCGCAGACAAAGGTGAACTGCTGAAGTTTGAGCATCTGCTGAATGACGTACTGAGGGCCATGAATGTAGCCCAACCGCAGCCCGGTCATCGAATGTGACTTGCTGAATCCATCGATCACAATCGTGCGATCATTCCATTCTGCCGGACTGTGGAACGTTGCGTCGTAGCAAAAGACTCGGTAGATCTCATCGCTGATCAGTGCGATATTTTTCTCTGCCGCCAGTTCAGCCAGTGCCTGAACTTCCTCCGCAGTTGCCACAGCTCCTGTCGGATTGGCAGGGCTGTTGAACAGAATGACTTTGGTTCTGGCCGTAATAGCCTTGCGAACATCTTCGATACGAATCCGGAAGTCCGGATACGTAGAAACCTGCACTACGTTTCCACCCGCGAGTGTCGTTAAATGCCGGTACATTACAAACCACGGGTCGAACACAATCACTTCGTCACCGGGATTGATAAGCGTACAAAGTGCCAGCATCAGCGCACCACTGGTGCCGGATGTTACGAAGACTTTTCGATCTGCATGGTGATAGCGTTCGTCGATATCTTTCTGCAGTAGATTCAGCAGGGGCGCGATTCCCTGAGTCTGGCTGTAGGCATTTTTTCCGTCCTGCACGGCTTTGCACAGAGCGTCTTTGATGGGTTGAGGCGTATCGAAATGTGGCTGACCGATGCTCAGGTTGATCGGCTTTGTCATCGTCGCCGCGAGGTCAAATACTTTCCGAATTCCAGACGCATCGATCCTGTGCATCCGGTCGGCAATCCACGATTCGCTCACAAGCCACTTTCTTTATCTTTGTATGAAGTCACAATCACTGTTTGATTTCACATCAGACAAGTCTGACGACTCTGATTCAGCCCTACAAGCGGCAGACCGGCAATTGGAATTGGAACTGCAGCGTCGCAGAACCTGGCGGCAACGAATTATCGGGTATTCTCCCACGACAGGACATGCGGAGCCGGGGTGGGCGGTGGATCTGCCATTTGACGAAGCCTGCGAACTGGGACACGTGTTTCTGCAGGACGCCATGTTTTTCGTCGATGCAGATGACTTGTACGTCACGCATTGTGATGTGCGGCGACGGAGAATACCGATCGGTGAATTCCGGTGTCGCTTGAGGTCGCGATAGCGCTGCGTGGTTTCTGAACCGGGCAATGTCGGGAAACGCGGTGGGTTTCCCAATGAATCTCAGTCGGGGGGAGCGACTGAGCGACGTAGGCGATGTCGCTCCGCGACTCGCATTCCTGGCAACGCACTGCATAACATGCCACCAGTTTCAAGCCGCACGCGCGCGACGTGGTTTGGCGGTGAGCTTGTATGTGATCGCGTTGCCTTGTTTGCCACAGACACTGAAAAATTCCATGCGTCGAAAACACCAAGCGGCTTTCTGAGCCAGCCAGCGGGGCATGCCGGACGCCGTGACCAGATCCGACGTGGTGAATTCACCGGCAAGCTGGATGTCGAGCGCCTTCCAAAGATCAGCGGCGGTCTTCAGTTGCACTTGCTGCTGAACTTTGACCAGAGTGCGTTCGGCGACGGAGTATTTCTTCTTCCATGAACTGCGTGCTGTCGGTGGTATTCGAATTTCTTCCTGTTCCGTCAGCAGCACATCCAGCCGAAGACGCGGATGAGGAAACGCACCGAAGTGAACAAGCTCCACAAACACATGTGCCAGTGTCTGACGCACCGGGCTGTAACGGGAACTGACAACATCTCCGCCCTGACGATGCAGCTTCGTGATCTTCTTGCGGGCTGCCAGCGGCTTGACAACGATGACCTGATGAGATTCCAGCAGGCGCGGGATTTTGTCGCGAATCGCTGCCAGCGATGCGCACTGAATTTCAATCAGGCGTCCGCGTTTGTCAATGGCATCAATCCGATACTGATCGACTACGACTTCATGTCGGTCTTCAGCAGTAACATAGTGCGATTTGAGCTGAGTATGGAGAGCTGTGGCCACTGTCAGACTTCCTTGTCTTGTGAGGCAATTCGGCTTAAAAAAGGGGTCAGGAACCAATAGCCAAATGGCCCGAAGGGTGCTTCGCACTATTGGTTCCTGACCACTTTTCCAAAGCTTTTCCAAAGTCGGCCAAGCTCATTCGTATCCGAAAAGCTAAATACGGGCAATCACATTCTTCCGACTTTCCTCACTCGCGACCAACGCCGCCCGGTTTTCCTCAAATCGACAATTTGTCTCTGCCGGTGAACCTTTTACCGCAGCAGAAATTGCAGATTTGCCACGATCGTATGATCCGCGAATCGAGTGACGTCACCCAGGATGGACATTCATGTCCGTCGTGTGGCCAAGCATCGCCGCTGAGGTTAAGATTGGCCTCAGGTGACGATGTTTGGTTCAACCTCAAATGAAGTGCGCGGAGGAGGGCGGCTGTTCAGATCTGCTTTCCATCGAAGC
>JAYUVA010000076.1:0-3773 GCA_043754375.1 Candidatus Kuenenia sp.
GGAACTCAAAGCCCCGGATCTGGAACTGAATCAGTTGGTCAACATCAAAGACGTCACAACAGAAATCAAGAGCTCCGTCACCGACGACATGACACCGGAACAGGCCGTTGCAGCTCGGCGAGCCATCATTGCGCAGATGGAAAAATCGGCATTGGATGAGACGGGCCTCAAAAGCACCGTGACCACGTTGTACGGCGGCGGTCGATACCATCTGTATCAATACAAGAAATACACGGATGTCCGGCTGGTGTGGGCTCCGGAAACGGCAATCGCCTTTTTTGGCGGTGATGCCGATAACTTTGAGTATCCGCGGTATTGCCTGGATGCCTGCATTTTTCGCGTCTATGAAAATGATAAGCCCGCGAAGATCGAACACTTTCTCAAGTGGTCTGAAACTGGTCCAAAGGAAAACGACGTGGTATTTGTGTCGGGCAATCCCGGACGCACCAGTCGCATCTTCACGATGGACGCAATCAAGTTTCAGCGCGACCTGTCTCTGCCGTATACGATGAGCAGCCTGCGGCGTCAGGAGATCCTCCTGCAGCAGTATGGACTCCGAGGCACAGAACAAACGCGCCGCGCGCGGGATGACCTGTTCGGTGTGCAGAATTCCCGCAAGGCACGGCTCGGGATGCTGGCGGGTTTGCAGGATCCTCAGGTGCTGTCCGATAAGGCGGCCGCTGAAAAAGAGTTGCTCGCAGCCATCAACGCCGATCCGAAACTCAAACCGCTCGCATCCGCATGGCAGACAATTTCCGAAACTACCGCGAAGCGCGCTGAACTTCTCGGCAAGGGCGTCGCAGTCAGTTCGCAGCTGTTCGGAATCGCACTGGAACTCGTCCAGATGGCCGAAGAAGATCAGAAGCCATCAGGAGAACGCCTGCCGCAATTTGCTGACGCGGGACGTGAATCGCTGTTGCAGCAACTTTATTCCGAAGCCCCGATCTATCTGGATCTCGATCAGGTTCTGCTCGCCGATTCGATTGCAAAGACACTCGAGCAGCGCGGGTTTGATGATCCGCTGAGCCACGAAATCCTCGCAGGCAAGGGCCCCGCTGATCGTGCAGCCGAGTTGATCAGCGGCACGGAACTGCTGCGCGTCGAGACTCGAAAGAAGATCGCTGCTGGCGGCATTGATGCCATCCACAACAGCAAGGACCCCATGATTCAGCTGGCGAAAATCATCAACCCGGAAGTCCGCCGAATCCGAACGATCACCGATCAACTGGATGAGCAGGATAAGCAGGCCTATGCGAAAATTGCGGAAGCGAGATTTGCTGTCGAAGGGACGTCATCGTATCCCGATGCCACGTTTACGCTGAGACTGGCGTTTGGCCCGGTTAAGGGCTACGAACAGGACGGCCAGCAGATTCCCGCCTGGACCAATATCGGTGGTGCGTTTGAGCATGAGAAGAAACATCGGGGCCAGGCGGATTACGTATTGCCGGCATCCTGGAAAAAAGTCGAAGCGAGTCTGACGAAAGCAACGCCCTTCAACTTTGTATGCACGGCAGATATCATCGGCGGTAACTCCGGAAGCCCGGTCGTGAACCGCGCCGGCGAACTGGTGGGCCTGATCTTCGACGGCAACGTGCAGTCGCTGTCCGGCAATTACATCTACACAGACAAGCAAGCCCGCTCCGTTTCTGTCCATTCCAGCGCGATCCGCGAAGCACTGCAGACTGTGTACGGGGCCGACGGGATCGTCAGGGAATTGGGAAAGTAGGACAATGACTCTCGACGAACTCCAGCAACTGATCGATCACATGTATTCCCGCAAGGACGAGGCACGCGGCGTCGAGGGCACGTTTATGTGGCTGATGGAAGAAATCGGAGAACTCGCGGCAGCCCTTCGCGAATCACCAAAAGAGGACATTGCCAAAGAGTTTGCCGACGTCCTTGCCTGGCTGGCCACCATTGCCAACGTCGCCGGCATTAACCTCACCGAAGCCGTCCATGCGAAATATGGCAACGGCTGTCCGGGGTGCCAGCAGATGGTCTGTGTATGTTCGGACGCCGAAAAACCGTAGCCGATGTGAACAGCAATAGCGATCCGGTGGTTGGCAAACGCCCGTCAAATTCCACTGCTGCTTGACGGGCGTTGGTCGCTCTGCCAATCTTTGAGACATGGCGATCCTTATTAGGGGCTTCGCGGCTTTGCCGCTTCAGGAGGTTTTCGGACATGTTGAGGACAAGGGCAATTCTGGCGATGGCGATCTTGTTTTCCGGTGCCAGTGCATCGGCGCAGTTGAAAGATGGTGAGACCATCGTCTTTCTGGGTGACTCCATCACGCAACAGGGAGCGGGCGAGAAAGGGTACGTGACCTTATTTCAACAGGCGATTGAAAAATCTCGCCCGGACTCCGGAATCAAAGTCATCGGGGCCGGTATCGGCGGAAACAAGGTGCCGAATCTGGAAGCTCGGCTGGACAAGGACGTGCTGTCTCACAAGCCCAATGTGGTCGTGATTTATATCGGCATCAACGACGTCTGGCATTCGACGCGCGGGCAGGGAACGGAAATCAGTGCTTTTGAAACCGGTCTGCGAAGTCTGATCAAGTGCTGCACCGACGCCGGAGCGCGAGTCGTTCTGTCGACACCAAGTGTGATCGACGAAAAGCACGACGGATCAAATGCGCTGGATAAGATGCTGGACGAATACTCCGCCGTCAGCCGCAAAGTGGCCATGGAAACAGGTACAACGCTTTTGGATCTGCGAGCCGCCTTTATCGCAAATCTGAAAGAGTACAACACAGCGAACGAACCCAAGGGCATACTCACGGGTGACGGAGTCCATTTGAACGATGCGGGAAATCGCTTCGTCGCAGTCCGGATGCTGGAAGCTGTCGGCGAAATTCCCGCTCGACAGCGTGTCCTGCGGCACGTCGTAATTTTCAAGTTCAAACCGGAAGTCACACCGGCTCAACTGGATGAAATCAACCTGGCGTTTCAGAACCTGAAGGTCGCGATTCCGCAGGTTCAGGATTTTGAACGAGGCATCAACAACAGCCCGGAAGTTCTGAACAAGGGATTCACTCACGGCTACCTGATCACTTTCGCCTCGGAAGCCGATCGCGAAGCCTACCTGCCGCATCCAGCTCACAAAAAGTTCGTGGAACTGCTGGGCGGAAAACTGGATGAGGCATTCGTGTTTGACTACTGGACGATAGAATAGGTCTGAGGCAGGCCGCGACACCAGGAGCCGTGGGACTCTGCACGCTAGTCAGGTGCGTGGTTCGCATGTTCAGCCCGACGTCAGCGGAGGCTGGTATGCCTGGCTGGTATGCACAGTGCGCAATTTTGTTGAACCCTGAGCCGCAGGCGACGGCGTGACCGGAAACCGTCGCCTGCGGCTCAGGGTTAAACGATGAAATCAGCAACCCGCGAGGTGGCGTTCCGGATGATCCGGCTCGCGGCTCGGGGAGTTGGCAACAAAGGAGGCCGACCATGGCTCGTCGTTCAAGGTCACGAGAACAGGAACTCAACGATCGATTTCAGGCATGGCTGGGAACGTCGATGATGATTACGGCGTCGATTTTCGCCGTGCTCATTTTCTGTGACCGGATGGAATTCCGCATGTTTTCCATGCCCGCCGTCTGGGACACGAGCCGCGGAATGCACCTGTTCCTGTGCTGCGGCATGTTTTTGCTCGCCGCGATTCTGCTCAAATCGCCGCCTCAATCCTGGGAGCCCGAATCGACGACGCCTCTTTTCAGGACCTGCGAACTGCTGACCAGGCCAGGATGCGAATTGTGCGATGAGGCGATGGGGGT
>JAYUVA010000077.1:0-12619 GCA_043754375.1 Candidatus Kuenenia sp.
TGGGAAGACACCGTCAGGTGCAGTGTCGAATTCATTCGCGTTCACGGATTCTTTCAGGACTGCGACGTTGAACTTGCCGCACATCTGAGCGCACGACCGCGATGCATCATGCTGGCGTGGAGGCGGAGTTGATCATGTTCGCTCGTCATGAAAGTGCGTCCGCCAGGCCCGGTGAACGTCTGGTGGGAAGTTCCGAAATGGAAGAGTCTGTGTTCGGGACGCCAATGGCAAGGGCCAGCCAATTCTCTGTATGGGAGTCCCTTCCACTCGATCGGATGGCTCTCACGATTTCGGAATTCACATGTTTGGTCCGGCAGGATCAGTGGCTGGCACGATTCCAGCTGGCACTTCATGGACGAGTGAGCGCCGCTGGTCTGCGGTTGATGCGTTTGGCGACGGCCGCGAGCAGCTTGTCTGCGGATCCGACGACAAGGTCTGCCTCTACGACCTGAATTCTCAAAAGCCAGTCTGGACATGGAAGACCGACGCATCGCGACACACACTTGAGTCTGTTCGCGAGGGAATCAGCAGGTCGCCCGGGTTACTCACGTTTCGCAGAGGCCAGGCACTGATCGGACTCAACGCCGACACAGGAACGATTCGCTGGCGCTGCGATGCTCGGAATCCTGTCAGTGCTTGTGCTCGTCGCTCGCTATGCTTTCCACTGGCTTCGACGGATGTGGTCGAGTACCGCTCGCCCGGCAGCCGCATCACCGTTTGATATTTCCCGACCATGAACACGCCGCCTTCCTCATTTGGCGAACTCCTGAACTTTGTTCGCGGCGGAAACACGGCTGGCCTGGATCAGCTGTTGGTCCGCTACGAACCGTGGCTTAAACTGCTCGCGCGAATGCAGATTCATGCAAGCCTGAAGGGAAAATTCTCCGAGCCCGACGTCGTGCAGCAGACACTGCTGGAAGCCTGCCGTGACATCCCTGAGTTCTGCGGTCAGTCCGAAGCGGAACTCCTTGCCTGTCCGAATCGCTGGCAGGGCGGGGCGGGGCGGGGCGGGGCGGTTTGTTAGCATCGAATCTGATGCACGAAAGGCCAAATGGTCTGACCAGTCATCGGTTCGTGGGTTGAACAAGGTTGCCGTCTTGCCGGTTTTCGGATCAACGGCGGAAGTTCGAGCCGACTTTCGAAGCGAACCAGTGACACAACCGAATGGGGGACAACCGAATGAAAATCGCGAAACACAAAGCAACGGACAGCAAATAGGAACGCTCCTCGAACATGTCGCTTTTCAAGTTTGCAAAAACGTGTCACTCATCCCTGCCGCCCGTGTAATCCGTACCATCCGTGGTCAAAAACGCATTTCAAACCACGGATATCCCAACGCGGCTCTGCAAGCCGCAATCAAATGCGATTTGTGTTTTACCACGGAGGGCTTGGCGCGGGCTTCGCCCGCAACTCAAGAAGAGTTGCGCAGTCATTGCGTGGTCGTTTTGGACGCGTTGAGCTCAGCTCGGGCTCGACAAAAGGGGCTTGTTCGATCTGTTCAAAAGAACTCTTTACCGGACTTAGCGGACGAATTGACAGTAACAGCGTGAGTCCACTGGGTAATGTGGCGGATGAAACAAGCCTCCACTTTCGCCAGGAACTCACGCCATGCAGATGTGGGCGACGTGATGCGTGCTCAGGCGTTGCCGGACGAACAACTGCGCACCCCCTGGGATCGCCTCCTGGGAGACCTTGTCCGTGAGTGCCATCCCGTGCATGCTGCGTCGCCGATGTTCCAGCGCGAACCTTATTACTGGTCGGCGGATGAGACCGAATGGGCGACCGACGTCATGTTTCGTTCGCGCGAAGATCTGGCTGCGGTGCATTCGGGACTGGTGCGGCATTCGGTGACACATGTTGGTTGCGGATCATCTGATCAAAAAATTCAGCACACACACCGCTACATACTTACCGACAAAGGCCGCCTCACGATCACAGCAATCCTCGCAGCGCAAAACGCAATTACCAAACAACCTGCGCAACTCGCCGCCTGAAAACTTCCGCGCCCTGCGCAAATTTAAAACGTTAGTAGTACAGAGGTTGCGAGAGCAACAAACACAAGAATTGAATATGCGTTCATCAGCATCGATCAGTGTTCATGGTGTGCCTGCGCTCGCGATGCTCGCTGGTCACACCCTGCAAAAACTTCGGTTTAAAACTTGAAAGTGATCTAAATCAGATCGTGAATCACTTTGCCGCCGTCCACAATTGGTACAGGTCGGCCGAGAGGTCCGAGGAATGTTCGGTCAGGATCGATTCCCATCAGGACAGAAATCGTGCGCAGCAGATCATTGACGCTCACAGGATTTCCGGTTGGTGCTGCGGCATGTTTGTCGGTCGCTCCGATTACCTGACCGGGTTTCGTACCGCCGCCGGCAAAGATGATCGTCTGCGCCATCGACCAGTGATCACGTCCGGCTTGAGCATTGATCCGTGGTGTGCGGCCCATTTCGCCCATCATCACGACCAGTGTCTCATCCAACAGTCCACGTTGATCCAGGTCTGTTACCAGTGCGCTGAATGCTCGGTCAGCACAGGGAATGAGGTCTGTTTTCAGACTGGGAAAACAGTTGAAGTGTACGTCCCAGCCCGGTGCATCGACACCCACAAAACGGCAACCGCCTTCGACCAGTCGTCGCGCCAGCAGGGCACATTGTCCCAATTGCGTGCGACCATAGGCGTCTCGTACGGCATCCGGTTCGGCGTGAATATTGAACGCTTTTCTGGCGTCGTCTGATGTAATCAAACTGTACGCTTTTTCATAATAAGTCGACATGGCCTTCCCCTGGCTTTGATTGCGTTCGCGTTCCAGCTGATCAATGCCGGACAGCAATTGCCTGCGCAGACTAAGTCGTTTGTCCGAAAGATGGCCGGGTGGGCGCAGGTCTTTGACTTCAAAGTCAGGTTGCGTGGGATCGGCTTCGATGACAAACGGCGCATGTTCCGCACCGTAAAACCCCGGGCCACCGGCCGACATGGGATGCGGCAGATTGATGTAGGCCGGCAACGCACCTCGCTGGCCGAGCGTCCGTGAAACGGCTGATCCAATGGATGGAAAGTACTCATTGTTGGGCACGGGATTGTCACCATCGGCAAAGCTGGGCCGATGACCTGTCATCACATAATGGTAACCCGTCGAATGTCCGTTATCGTTGTGACTGTGACTGCGGAGAATCGTGTACTTGTCCGCCATCTGTGCACACAGCGGCAACTGATCCGTCACAAAAATATCCGGGACATTCGTGCTGATGGTGCCAAACGGCCCACGAATCTCCGGCGGTGCTTCCGGTTTGGGATCCCACATGTCCTGATGCGGCGGACCACCTTCGAGAAACAGAAAGATACACGACTTGGCTTTGGCGGCCATCGGACTTGCGGCCAGAGCCTGCAGTTCCAGCAGACGCGGCAGCGTCAGGCCACCGATCAGACCGCACGCACCGAGTCGCAGCGCATGTCGGCGCGATGTGCCATTGCAGTTCTGATACTGACTACCGAGCGATAATCGGAACATAGGTAACGTCCTCTGGATTAATGATTGAATACGAACTCTTTGGAATTCAGCAGTGCCCACAGCACGTCTTCAGTTGCGGCGCGGCGATCCAGATCGCTGAATGCCTGCAGCATCAGTTCTTTTTCGGCACTTGTCGGAAAACGCGCCAGGGTGCTGAGATACAGTTGATCGATCAGATCAGCCGGCGACATGTCTGAGGCGGCGAGTTTTCGCACGTGACCATGTCGGTGTGAGATCTTGTCGAAAATCTCCGGAGCATTCAGCAGATGCAGCGCCTGAGCGATACTGGGTTGATTGCTGCGTTCGCATTCACACACAGTCGCGCGCACCGGTCGACCAAAGATGCGAAAGAAGTAGGACGGCATGTGATTGTCCCAGATTTGAATCGCCCGGTAGCCCCTGGGCCAGCCGTTAAAATCTTCCGGCACACCTGTGCTCTGGGAAATCGCATCCAGCAACACTTCGGCTGGCTGTGACTTCTGAATAAAGTGCGAAAAGTTCTGCTGATCATCGACGTTCGATGGTACCGAGACCGCACTCAACTGGTACGCACGCGAATTCAGCAGCGTGCGCGTAAAGGCTTTCAGGTCGTACCGCACGTCTCGCATATGGCTGGCCAGTGCCTCCATCAGCGCAGGATTGGTTGGGGGATTTGTTTCGCGGATATCATCGATCGGTTCGATCAGACCTCGCCCGAAATAGTGTGCCCAAAGTCGATTGGCGATCGCTTTGGCGAAGAAGGGATTCTCATCAGCGGTGAGCCAGTCGGCCAGGATTCGGCGACGATCGGACACGTGTGAAAAATCGGCCGGAGCAGCTCCTAAGGCACGCGTCGAGACCGTCTCGCCACCCCGCGGATGCGGCAGATCGTTGCCACCAAACGAGACCACGGCCTGTTCGCCATTGGGAAGTTTCTTCAGCGTCAGCCCCGTGAAGAATCCCGCCAAGCCAACGTAATCGGCCTGACTCCAGCGTTCGGACGGATGATGGTGACACTGAGCACATTCGATGCGCACACCCAGCAGCAACTGGCTGATGGATCGAGCGGCCTCGTCCGGTTTGTTCAGAATCTTGTAGAAGGAACCCGGGCCTTCCGCCGAAGTATTTCCCTGCACGGTCAGCAGATCGGTGGCGAATTCGTCAAACGGGCGATTCTGCGCGAAGCCATTTCGCAGCCAGCGCTGCATCGCCACCGCGCCCTGCGGCGAGATGGTCAACTGATCGGCGCGCAGAATGTTCAGCCAGTTCATGGTCCAGTAATCGACGTATTCATCGCGCTCCAGCAGGCGGTCGATTAACCCTGAACGTTTGTCTGGCGATGTATCGCTGAGGAATTGGCGGACCTCTTCTGCAGTCGGCAGGGTCCCGATGGTATCCAGCGACACGCGACGAACAAATGTGGCGTCGTCGGACAACGGGCTGGGTTCGATGCCCAGGCGTTCGAGTTTGTTCCAGGCCAATGTGTCAATAAAGTTGTTCTCAGGCGGACGGGCAAACGTCACCCCCGGACGCGGAAGCGTAATACGGCATGTGGCGACATGGCCCAGGTGCCGCACCAGAATGGCGGCTTCGCCGGGAATCTCGCTGGCCTGGATCAGACCGCGGGAATCAACATCGGCAATGGACGCTGCGTTGGATAGGAATTCTGTTTCGTTGGTGACACAGCGACGATTTCCGGAAGCATCAATCGTGCTGACGCGAATCTGCTGCGTCTCACCGCCGAGTAAGATCTGCTGTTGCGGCTCAATTTCAATACCCACAATTTCCGATGTCGGATCGTCAACCGCATCGAATCGGGCGCCTTCGGCTATCCATCGCAACAAGCGGCGATCGCGATAGCTGCCAGGCTCGATCCGTTGACCGCCGCCGTGAGGTGTTCGTGCCGACGCTTTCAGAAACAGCAGACTGCTGGCTGGTGAGGACACAGAGACGCGCCGCCCTCGTCCTTCGAGCACCAGCGCCTCGAAGTCGGCCTGCGCGTCGTAACCGAAGATGCTGAGCTTAAATCCGTTCTGACCTTCTGCTTTGCCATGGCATCCACCCGAATTGCAGCCGGCTTTTGTCAGGATCGGAATGATCTCGCGGCGAAAGGAAATCGGCACCGGATTGTCCAATCGGCTGACCTTGATCGGGATTGCCGTGCGTTCTTCACCAGACTGAATGACGATTGTGCCCGCACCATTCGCAAGAGCGGTGATCAAACCACGCTCATCCACAACAGCAATACTCGGCGGATCGATTTGAATCGACACCTTGCGTGTGATATCGAGCGAACGGCCAGTGGCATCTGCGAAAAGGATCACGATCTGCTGAGTGGCTTCTGGGCGTTCCAAAGTCACCTCGGCCGGACTCACCGTCAACGTCCCGGCATCAGCGACTGCACCGCTTCCGAAGACGGCGAACAGCCAGACGACATGCAGGACATGGTAAGGGAGATGAAGCACGATCAGTCCTTAAGGAGAGATCTATAGCAGAAAGTGTGGAGGGACGCAGAGTTTATCAATGGAGAGCACGTACAGGCAACTGTCTTTCGCTGCCAGCACAGCTTTGCTGCGATGAAACGTCCGTTCGGCGTTCGCAGATTCACAAAGAGGCCGATCGCCACCAGTCCGCCATGGCAGGCAAATTTGTGGATATCCAGGAGGGTGTGTGTAGCGGAGCGCAACACACCACTGCGGATCCGGCGACAACCATGGTGCGTTGCGCTTCGCTTCACGCACCCTACAGAAATTGCGGAGGCTTCGCGTGAAATCACGGCCCCCTCCGAATTCTCACGAATCCGGCTACACGCCACTTGTGGCCGCGCGGAGCAAATCACAGCCAAAGGTGCGCGGCCAGGAACAGGCAGACGGTGATGACTGCACCAAGCAGGGTTCGACCGGCGTCGAACAGCCGCACTGAATCGTCGTGCAGCAATGTCCAACGAGACCGATTTGCAGACGGGTCGGAAGTTGAATGTTGAGCGATCATGGGGTCAACCAGGCACTGACCAGCGATTCAGCAGGTGGCCGAATATAGGAATTTATCGATTTTGCCGTTCTACGCTGCTCGATGCTACTCCGCCGCAGCAGATTCCTGCGGGATGCACAAAATAAAAGTAAACGCTGCTTTTCGCCAGATTCTGCGACGCGAATGACGCTGGATTCGCGTTATGATGCCAAGGCAGTGGAATCGCAGAGTACCGGGGTCTGACGCCGCCCCCCTCGCCAGTTGAATGCAGTTGAATCGGACGATGACAGACGGCAGCAAATCTCAGCAGGATCAGTCTCCCGCGGTACAGTCGTTACCACGTGAAGCAGAACCTGCGTCCACGCCCTCCGACGCCGCGCCGCAGAAAACGGTCTTGCAGAAGGTGGAACAGCGAGGCAGTCAAAGACGACGACGCAAGCCGCCAGCATGGGCGATCAAGGTCGCGAACTCTCTTGTTGCCACCAGGCAATTCTTCCGCGAGAAACTGCCGAGCTCAATCCTGCGCCGCAAGCGTGAACTCATTACGGCAACAGTGAGTTTTCTCATTCATCTGGTCGGTGCGTTACTGCTGACCTTGTGGTTACTGCCGCAGGAATCGCGTGACAGCGTGTTTGCGATCGTCAGTGGTCGCGTTGATGGAGACGAGCTCGAAGAGCCGCTGGAAGTTGTTGAGATCGTGCAGCCGGACAAGATTACGGACCTGAATCTCGACAGCACCATGAAGCAGATGGTGTCCGAACTGGACAAAGGCAGGAATCGTGACCAGTTTGATTCGCCACAGGATACGGAACTGCGAATGCCGCTCGACGACCTCGTTGAAATCGGCGACATTGCTGCGCTGAAGGGCGATTTCGGCGGACGTTCCGAAGCCGGTCGCCGCGCCGCGGTTAAGAAATACGGCGGGACGGCGGAGAGTGAAAAATCCGTCAACCTCGGACTCACATGGCTCCAGAAGATTCAACGTCCGGATGGTTCATGGAGTTTTGGTGATGTCGGCGAAGCCGGGTCGCCGGGCAGTATGCAGACGACGGATGTGGGTGCGACCTCGCTGGCACTGCTGTGCATGCTGGGTGGTGGCCACACGCATGAAAAGCCGGGGCCGTATAAAGAAACCGTCCTCAAGGGTCTGGCATGGTTGATGCAGAGCGGCATTCGTTCGGCAGCGGGTGCCGATATGCGAGGAGCACATCAGGGCAATTCAGGCATGTATGTGCAGGGCCTGGCCACGATCTGTCTGAGTGAAGCTTCCGCGCTGGAACCCAATGATCGCGAACTGCGACGTATTGCACTCGACGCCGTGCGGTTCATTGAGAAATCTCAGGGCAGCGACGGTGGCTGGCGCTATCAGCCACGTGAAGTTCCGGGAGATACGTCGGTGGTCGGCTGGCAGGTCATGGCGCTGAAAAGTGCGAAAGCCGGAGGCATTTCAGTCAGTCCGGATACCTTCAGCGACGCGAAAAAGTTTCTGAATTCTGTGCAGGTTGAAAGCGGTGTCTATTATGGCTACACGCGTCCGGAAAAAGGACGCCCAACCACGACCGCCGTGGGTCTGCTGTGCCGGATGTATCTGGGCTGGAAACGGGAAAAACCGCAGTTACAGAAGGGCGTCGAGTTTCTTGCGAACCTTGGGCCCAGCAAGGAAGACATCTACTACAACTACTATGCGACGCAGGTACTGCATCACTGGGACGGCGAGTTATGGGACAAGTGGAATGAGCAGATGCGTGAGCAGCTTGTGGCGACTCAGATCAAAGAAGGCCCCGGAGCCGGCAGTTGGGATGTCACCGATCCACACGGCAATGCTGGCGGACGCATCTATCAGACAACGCTCAGTCTGCTGACCCTGGAAGTCTACTACCGCCACCTGCCGCTCTACCGCCGCTTCGACGCCGACGAGACGAAAGCGAAGGATTCGGTATCGGTCGCAAAACCGTAATGGGGTCTGAATCAGATTCAGCATCGCACCGTGTGTGAATCGTTCGGTGCCCGGTGGATGCGAAGACCATCTTTCTCATCAGGAGCATCAATTGACGATCGAAGACGAGATTCGGAAACTCGCACGTACATACGCTGACACACTAAAGAAACAGATCGACAAACGTGTGGAAGAAATGGGCTCCGACGACGACTCACATTTTCTGATTTACCAAGTCCTGGGCGTCGGCAATGAAGAAGGGCGCTTAATCGATGTCTACCAGAATAAGGGCCGGTTTCTGTACAAATACGCGGGGTCATTTCTCGAGAACGCCGCCAAAGCGTGTTTCCGGCATAAGTTTCCTGCGTCCGGTAGTCTACGTGTTCCGAATACACGAGGTCAGCGCCCCAGGACGTTTGAGATCGACTGCCAGGTGGACACCGATGCCCTGGAAATCAAATGGCGTGACGCTACCACGGATGGCGACCACATCACCAAAGAACACACTCGGATTCAAGCAATTGGTGACGCCGGATTTCGACCGATTCGCGTGATGTTCTACTATCCCAATCGGACTCAAGCCATTCGGATACAGCAAACACTCGAAACCCTCTATGATGGTGTTGGCGGCGAGTACCACTTTGGAGACGCTGCCTGGAAATACGTGAAAACCAGAACCGGGATCGATCTTCATGGCATCCTTAAGAGAATTGCCGCCGAAAACACCAGACACAACGCGCAGTGAAGTCTTGCTTGGAGACTGCAGGGATGTGCTGGCCACTCTGCCGGACGAATTTGTTGACCTCGTGTATCTGGACCCCCCCTTCCTCACACAGAAAAAACACAAACTCACAAATCGTGAGCGCTCCAGGACTTTCTCGTTCGCTGACCTTTGGAGCTCTCATGATGAATACGCGGAGTTTCTGTACGATCGAATCGTTCTGTGCAGGAACGCTCTAAAACCGACCGGGTCATTGTTTTTTCACTGCGACAAGAACGCCATCCATATCGCACGCGCGGTATTGGACGACGTATTTGGCAATGATTGCTTTCGTGCTGAAATCATTTGGACTTATCGACGATGGTCAAATAGCAAGAATGGCCTCCTCGCCTCGCACCAGAATATTCTGTATTATTCGAAGACAGACAAGTATGTCTTCAATTCGCTTTTCACTGATTACTCGCCCTCTACAAATGTGGATCAGATTCTCCAGCAGCGTGCCCGCGATGAGTTTGGAAAATCCGTGTATCGGCGCGACGATTCGGGTGCCGTTGTGTCGAATGGAGGCAAACGGGGCGTGCCGCTTGGCGATGTTTGGGACATCCCCTACTTGAACCCGAAAGCTAAAGAACGCGTTGGCTATCCGACTCAAAAGCCGATATTACTCGTGGAGCGAATAATCCAGCTCAGCTCCAATGTGAACGATATCGTGTTAGATCCATTTTGTGGCAGCGGTACGACGCTGGTCGCCTCAAAATTACTCGACCGGCAATTCATCGGAATTGATGTTTCGAGCGATGCCTGCGAACTCGCCAGGTCACGGCTTGCGTCGCCGGTCAAGTCGGAGTCCGCATTGCTGGAAAGTGGACGAGATACCTACAACACTGCCGATGCACAACTCATGCAAAGCTTAATTGGTTGTGACTACGTTCCTGTTCAACGGAACAATGGGATCGATGCCATTGTCAATGCTGCCGATTTGAAATCAATCGCCCTCGTTCGCGTTCAAAGGGCACATGAAACCGTAGCGGAGGCCGCCTCGTGTCTGATGAAGGCATCAAAGGAGAAGAATGCTGCGTTGCTGATCGTCGTTAAGACCAAAGATGTGCCGACGCTGTTCGAAGATGACGAATTCCCAGCGGATGTCTTCGTGGTCGATGCTGCAGGACATGCAATTGATGTCGCACTTCGGAAATTGCAGCAACCCGGGCATGTCACAAATTGAGACTTCAACTTCCCGAGTGAGCAATGACGGAGCCGGTTGAGCATGCTCGTACGGGATTCAAGTCCGCTAAGATGAGAGGCCAGGAACGGTGTTGCTTCCTGAATCTCAGTTCGACCCAATTTGCCAAATCATTGATCACCGGAGACACAACATGGCATCAAACCCAATTCGATGGCTCTGCTGGACGGCTGTTTTTTTCCTGCACCTGCAGTCCGCAGCAGCAGGCAACTGGCCGGCGTGGCGAGGAAATCAAGGAGACGGCACAAGTGAAGAGAAGGGTTTGCCGACGAAATGGACATCCACAGAGAACGTAGCCTGGAAAGTCGCCCTGCCGGAACCCGGGAATTCAACGCCCGTTGTCTGGGACGATCGAGTCTACGTGACTCAGCCAGTCGTCGCCCAGAATCGTCGCACGCTGATGTGCTTCCATCGCAGCGATGGTCGGTTGCTCTGGCAGGCGGAAACGGAATGGAAAGAGGCTGATCCGACGCATGCCACGAATCCCGTGTGTTCATCATCGCCCGTGACCGACGGTGAAAGAGTCATTGCCTGGTTCGGCTCCGCCGGTTTGTTCTGTTACGACATGGAAGGCCATGAACTGTGGAAACGTGATCTGGGAATTCAGAAACACATCTGGGGCTATGGTTCGTCGCCCGTGATTCACGGTGACTTGTGCTATCTGAATTTCGGTCCCGGCGAGCGCTCGTTCCTGATCGCCTTGAATAAAAAGACCGGCGAGACAGTCTGGCAGCATGACGAACCGATCAATACGCAGGGAACCAGCGAAGCAAAATTTTCCGGCGCGGATTATTACGGTTCCTGGAGCACTCCTGTCCTGCGGCAAATCGGAGAACGCGATCAGCTGATTATCAGTTTCCCGTTTCGAGTGTGTGGCCTGGACCCATCGACGGGCAAGGAGTTGTGGACCAGCTCCGGCATTAACGCACTGGTTTACACGTCACCCCTGATTGCCGACGACATCGTTGTCGCGATGGGAGGCTACAACGGAATGACAATCGGAGTTCAGGTCAAACGCGACGGGGATATCACGGAATCAAACCGGCTCTGGCGTCATCCGAAGACCAAACAGCGAATCGGGTCCGGCGTAATTCACGATGGCTATCTGTTTATCCATAACGATCCAGGGATCGCAGAATGCTTTGAATTGAAGACCGGGAAAGCGGTCTGGGAAGAGCGGCTTTCCGGACAGGGTGCCACGGCAACGAACTGGTCATCCGTCATGATCGCGGACGGACACTGCTACACGATGAATCAGGGCGGCGACTGTTTCGTCTTTCGAGCCAGCCCGCAGTTTGAACTGATATCGACAAACACAATCGGAGAATCGTCAAACTCCTCAGTGGCTGCCAGCGACGGCCAGTTATTCCTGCGGACGCATCAGCACCTGTGGTGCATCGGAAAGCCTTGATGGAGATTCACGATGACAGTTTTTCGTACGACATTGGCGATGACGATTTTGTTTGCGATCGCATGGTCGAACGACGGGGCGGCTCAGGTGCTGGATAAGCGGGCGCAACTTGAGGCGCAGACGTTTTGGGACAATCGCGACTGGGACTGGTATGCCGCGCAGATTCCGTTCTTTGAATGTCCTGACGCGGACATCACAACGACGTACTACTACCGCTGGGAGCTGCTGACGAAGCATCTGACGTATGGTTCGCCCAACAGCGGTTACTCGTTTACGGAGTTCATCGACCGGCCGTTCTGGTCGGGGGCCTATGGGGCGATCAGTTGTCCGGCGGGACACCAGCTTTATGAAGCTCGGTGGTTGCGACAGCCGAGAATTGTTCGCGACTATTTGAAGTATTGGTTCCGCACGCCGGGGGCTCAGCCGAGGAACTATTCGACGTGGCTGGCGGATTCGGCGTGGGCCGTGAATCAGGTGCATCGCGATGATGCGTCGGCGATCGATCTGCTGCCGGATCTGGTCAGAAACTACGAAGGCTGGGAGCAGCGTCACTTCGTTCCCGAGGTCGGGCTCTTCTGGCAGACCGGTCATGACGACGGCATGGAATTCAACATCAACAGCCGTCAGACACAGGACATCCTGCGCGGGGCTCCGAGCTACCGGCCGTCATTCAACGCTTACATGTGGGCTGATGCGGTCGCGATTGCAAAGCTCGCTCGGTTGGCAGGACAGAGTGATCTCGCAGAACGATTTGAGATGAAAGCGGAGTCGCTCAAATCAAAGATGCTGCAATTGCTGTGGGACGATCAGCGAAAATTCTTCTTCCCGGTTTACAAGAACGACGAAGA
>JAYUVA010000078.1:0-6419 GCA_043754375.1 Candidatus Kuenenia sp.
CCGACGCTGGCAATTCAAAAATGCCTGACGAAAATAGCAGCGAAGATTCAAAGGACGAGCCCGCCAAGGGCTCAACTGGAGGCGATGATCCCGCAGGAAGAACAGGCAGCGAGAAAAAGCCCGACGACGACGCTGGAAATCCGGAAACTGATGATCCGAAAGATCCAAAGAACACGGAAGGGGCTTCAAAATCGGATCAGCCGTCCGAAGACACACCTGAAAAGACTCCGGACGGCCCGCCAGCGGATCCAGAAAAATCTGGCGGAAAACCGGAAGACAAGCCCGGCGAACAACAGGGCACCGAAAAGTCCGGCGAAGATCCGAAGCAGGCAGGGCCTAAAAATAAACCTGACGATAAACCGGCAGACGAATCCGGTACCGATAAGCCCGTGATGAAGAACGAGAACCCGCTCAATATGAATTCCAAAGCCGGACGTCAAAGCGACCCGAACAAAACCGGTGACGAATCGTCGAAAGATCCGAAGTCCGGCGGTGAAAAGTCCGGTGGTGAAAAGTCCGGTGGTGAAAAGTCCGGTGGTGAAAAGTCCGGTGGTGAGAAGTCTGGTGGTGAGAAGTCCGGTGGTGAAAAAGGTGGTGGCGAAAAAGGTGGTGGCGAAAAAGGTGGTGGTGAAAAAGGTGGTAGTGAAAAGGGTGGTAGTGGTGAAAAGTCTGGTGGTAAACAATCCGGTGCTGGTAAAGGCGGCGTAAAGAGTATCGACCGCGCGGATCCGAATACGAACCGTCCAGACGAACAAGACGAAGAGGGAGAAGGGAACGGCGGAATGCCCGACGGTAAGGAACCTCCAGAGGGTACACAGCCAAATGAGCCTGCGCCTGCCCGGCCGGCTGATCTGCAGGCTGACGACGCTGCCGGCGCTGCGGCATTGGCCATCAAACGATTACAGAAGGAACTGGAACGTGGCGACGTGGATCGGAAACTTCTGGAAGAACTGGGCTGGACGGAATCGGAGATCAAGTCATTCGCTGACCGACTGCAAAAGCAACTGGCACAGCGGGAAGTGAATACTCAGCAACAAAAAGAAAAGAGTATTTCGGAGAAGAGCTTTGACGCCATGCTGAAGGGTCTCGATATCAATTCAGCCGGATCAACTCGCAAAGGAGGCACAGACCGCGACCGCGACCAGCAGGACACGACTACGAGGCAATCCTCGCCACCGAGTCGCTATAAGCAACTGGTCGAAGGTTACCAGCGCTCCGTCTCCGGCGCTAAGGACGGTAAGCCGTAGTGATGTTGTAGCTTGACTCTCTGAGTCGAGTTCATCGATATGCAGCGAACAAGATCGATCCCCTCTGGGTTGCCTGCTTTCCTCACCTTCGAAATTAAAGCACTCGACTCGGAGAGTCAAGCTACGCAGGCGTGACACGGGTCCAGATCATGGCGGTCCACGATTTGCATCTCTGTGATGCAGCATGCCGCTGACGGCTAGCGGCCTTCGCGAAGCCGGTCTCCGAGGAAGTTGTCAAGTTCCGGAACGCCATAGATTTTACTGACGGTTTCATCAATGTCGTACGACACTCGGTGAAATTCCACCAGGTCGCCATCGACGGTGACATAAGACGAACGTGGATCATTGTTGCGTGGCTGCCCTACTGACCCAACGTTGATCATTACTTTTTGCTTCGCCAATTTGTACTTGAAGTCGATCTCTTCCGGAGCGAAAAACTCCAGCGTATCGGTGAAGACGCCGGGGATGTGCGTGTGTCCCTGAAAACAATACTGATCGATGAGCGCGAAGATTTTTTCCATCTTCACCTGATTGTAGATGTCATCCGGGAAAACATACTCATTCAGCGGATTGCGAGCGGATCCGTGAACGTACATTGTGTGGGATTCTTCGTCACGGAAACGTCGATTGAGTTCACCCAGGAAGTCCCAGCGTTTTTCCGCCTTTGGTCCCACGCCCTGTTCAAGAACCGACCGCGTCCAGAAAATCGCGCGTTCGGCACCGGCGTTGAAACCTTCCGGATCGAACAAGGCTGCCTGATCGTGGTTGCCCAGCAGGCACATATCCAGATCCATCACAAGATCAATGCACTCGGCAGGATTGGGACCGTAGCCCACAATATCACCCAGGCAGAAGATCTCCGTCACACCTTTCCTGCGGATGTCAGCAAGAACTGCCGTCAACGCTTCCAGGTTGCCGTGAATGTCACTAATCAGGGCTCTCAACGATTTCATCCCGGTTCAAAAACTACTGATGCAATGATACAGACAGACTATTAAACAAATCTTCAACACCGAATGTTCGACGACTGACCCTTCAATGCGAATCTTGCTACTTAAAGCATTGACCCCGGATCGAACGCATTCTACGAAACGCACCCGCCAAAATACTCATGCGTGCCATGCCGGTCCAATTCTGACAAAACCACGTTTGAACGCAATCCTGTCAGCAGTGTCCGGTTGAGTCAATATTTTCCTGCAAATCGCATACCGCGCGGGTCGTAGTCTAGGGCTTCACGGGTGGCGGAGCAAGTTTCCGCAGGCCGTGGGTGAACACCGTCGGGAATTTCGCTGCAAACGTCGGAGTATAGGCTTTGACCTCTTCAACCCGATCGACGTCCGCCAATACATTTGCTCCAACAGAAAGCAGCAGGCTCGGACCTGGTGAGAGATTTTGCGCCCTGTTTCGCGTAGTGATAGCGCCGAATATACGGGAAGAACGGCATTCTCGTTCAGCTGGCAGCTGATGAGTCAATAACCTCTTGACACCTCTGAATCGTCCGATATCTTCAACTTCAGAACATATTGGGTGAGGCTGGGTGATTTTGTCCGGAGAGCCGGAGCGGCTGCTTTTACTGCCGCATCGGACATTCGTTCGTGAAGTTTGTTCCGGGAATCACGGTTGTAACACTAGACTCCGGCAGAAACTGCCTGAACTTCAGTGAGTGATGTGTCGCCAGTGAATCCAGTTGACGATGGAATGAGGGTGTTATACTTCGACTGATCGACGTGAGAGCTGATCAGTGATAAATTGCAGTGTTTGTGTGATGTGCTTTCCAACACGCCGGCCGGGAGCTGGCTCAGGGGCAATTCGATGGCTTCAAAAGACGGTAATGGCCTTGTCATTTCGCTCTCGATCTTCGTCCTCCTTACCATCGGACTGGGCGTTGCGTGGTATATGACGTGGGCTCACAGCGCCGACGTCCAGCGGCAGTTGGCAACTGCACAGGATGCAGAGCGAAATTCGAAGGGAATCATCACGGATCAGAATACGCAGTTGAATGTGTTGAAACAGGTTATCGGGCATGGCAATCCGGACAGCCCTACTGATGAGGTTGTCACTGGAGTTCGCGCGGAGATTGCAGCCCTGGCGGGAGACGGTTCTGCAAGCGCCCAAAGCCTTGAACCGGCCATGATCAAGAACGCGACAGATCGTGACGTCAACATGGCCGCCGCAACGGAGCGTGGGATCCAGGTTCAAACGATCGCTGGCGAAAAGAAAGCCGCAGAGGACAGGCATGAAAACACGATGAAGTCGATGCAGACCCAAGTCACCGCAAAAGAAGAAGAGCTGCGAAAATTGGAAGTGTTGCACGGCGAACAGTTGAATGCTCGTGAAAAACAAATTGATGAACTCAAGATCACCGTTCGTGAAGAGCAGGATAAGTTCACAACATTGCAGACGCAGTCATCGCGTCAGATCGAAGAACTGGAAAACGACATTCGTGAGAAACGTGAGGCTCTGATCGTACTGACTCAGAAAGCCCGCGAGCAGGCAGACACGAGTTTCGAACGCGAAGATGGTCGTCTCGTCTTTGTCGATCAGAGTTCCCTCACAGGCTCGATCGATCTTGGCAGCCGTGACGAACTTCGCGTCGGTACGACTTTCTCCGCCTACAAGAAGAACAACAGCGGCGTCGGTCGTCGCAGCAATGAAGACATCAAGGGGAAAATAGAAGTTATCAAGATCACCGGAGACCACAGTGCGGTTGTGCGAATTGTGGATCAGCTTGCAGGCAATCCGTTGGCGCCGGACGATCCGATTTACTCCCCCATTTTTGCCTCTGGTCAAAAGCTGGAAATTGCGGTGGCCGGACTGCTCGATTTTGACGGCAACCCTGGCGGTGATCGCGACGAGTTTATCCGCCTCGTGAGTGGTGCAAACGCGAAGATTGCGATTCAAATCAGCGATGACGCAGAATTGGTTGATCAGAACCTGAATGCACTGACAGAAGCCGATCCGATCGGAACGCTGATTACCGAGAAGACGCGATTTCTGATCATCGGTGACCTTGGAGAAACCAATCAGACTCAGGACAGCGTCAAGCAGGCTCTTTATCAAAAAATGCAGCAGAATGCCTCGAAGATGAAGAATGCCGCGCTGAATCATGGCGTGCATGTGATCAGCCTGTCGAGTTTCCTGGAATACGTTGGATACTCCCGCAAGAACATCGCATTCAAGACCGGCGATAAGTTCCCCGGCTTTCTGGCGAACGGCGGACTCAGTTCATCGGTCAGTTCAGCGCCACGGCGACAGTCCTCTGTCAGCAGTGTTTCAGGTCTGTACTCCAAGCCAGGCCGCAAACCACAGGAATCCAATCAGGCTACCAGCGGACTGTACAAGAACCCTTCCGGCGACGAATAACGATTCGTTGGCCAGTGACTGCTCTTCCCAGAATCCCCGGTGAAACATCATCGGGGATTTTTTTTGGACTTGAGCACATGCATTTCTGCAGGCAGCGTTGTTTTCGCAGTGGCGCGATCAGGAATTCGAGTCTGCGGAACAATTTCGCTGCGAATCAATCACATCCAAAGGAAATATCGGTCGCCGCAGCTTTTCGTAGGGCAATTGATTCAGGTCGCTCGAGCATGGCCCTGGCGTGGAGACCCAGACGTTGCCTTTGCTGATCGGATCCCAGGCACGGCGATGAGCAACTGCCGCTTTCACACCGACAAAAGAAAACAGCGAGGGATCAATGCGTACGTGCAGCCACTGGCCAAGATCCATCGGCGGAGTCTTCACCGACGTCAGCAGGATCGTAATACCCTCGTATTCGACAATCGCGCAATCACCCATGTCGAAACGGTCACCAACCATGGATGCCAGGTGACTCTGGCGATCGCGAAGTTCGAAACGACCGTCACATGGTCGCACAAATGTCACCGTGAGATCGACCGGGCCAGGATCAAGACGACTGCCGCGTCCGCCGATAGAAAGTTCAACCTGCGTGCCGGGTGATCGGCCTTGCAGCCTTCGTACAGAATCGGGATCACAAATACAGACTGCCGTATTTCTAAAGCCCTGCTTAATGAAGGCTCGCAACAGTCCTGTGCAATCACCCGGTGCGCCGCCCCCGATGTTGTCGGATGGTTCCACGACGACAGTCAGACCGGGTTCGTTCCGAGGCAGTTCAGCAAGCACGTCGGCGACAGGTCGTTCAACGACATTGCCGAGTGGGGCGAGCTGCAACGCTCGATCACACAGCACCTTCAGGGCAGATCTGGCTTCGTTGTCAGCGCCAGTTGTGACAATGCCAAAGCTGACTCCCGTGTCAAATGTGTCTGCAAATGCGAAGCCTGCCGTGACGTTGACCTCCCAAAAGTCCGGATGATCGGCCTGAAGCTGTCGAGCCATCTGCAGCAACGTTTTCATCGGGTCTGATGACGTACCAGTGCCGGTCGGTGGCCAGACAATCGGCGGCTGTGCCAGCAGTGTCCGGGGTATCTCTGCTGTTCGCACGCACCGATCCAACAGACGCACCGCGCGCACGGCGGATTCGCGCGCATCGGCGTGAGGGTTTTCCCGGTATGAAACCAGACAGTGTGAGAACTGAGCCATCTTTGGCGTGAAATTGGCGTGCAGATCGTACACACCGAAGATCGGAATGGTCTTTGACGAGGGCTGTTGGGTCGCCTGCAACTGTAGCGACAGACGTTCAAGCAATACGCCTTCGACGTCGTCAATCGTTTCGCAGGTCATGGCACCGTGCAACACCAGAAAGATGCCATCCAGCGGCCCGGATTCAAGGCACTTCGCCAGCGCTGCGGAGAATTCTGTCCAGTACCGTTCGAACACATTGTCCTGCACGATTGCACTCGGATAAGCCGCTGCAGACAGTACCGGAAATACTTGCCAGCCAAGTTGCTCGGCAACTTCCAGCACACCACCCATCGGACTGCTGTCGCCTTTCAGGGTCAGGATTTCCTTGCCACGCACGATCTGGAAATCGGCCCACTTCGTAGTGCCGTCCAGAAACGTATGAGTCTCATGAAACAGTCCTGCAATGAAGATTCGCGGCGGTTGAGGCACTGGCCGTTCCTTGTGAGTTGTTGGAATTGGTGGTTCCGCATTGGAACGGACAGCTTGCCGTGCGTCAATCGGTACGTTATACCGTTGCAGAAGCAAATCCTCCACCGTCGTTTAACCGCGTGCCCATCGGGCCGCGCTCCGCAT